>JANQUX010000467.1 GCA_030730545.1 Maribacter sp.
ATTACATTTTAACAACTTGGGGCGTGGGCTATAAATTTAATGAAGAGATAATGGCATGATAAATAAAGAAAAAACACTTACGCCAAAGTTGGTCAAAAAATTATGGATAGCCTTTATATTCTTAATTGTTTTGATGGGGGCGTCATATATATTCATTACCGGATATCTTACATTAAACTACAACCAGGCAATTACACAACGAATAAATGCTAATGTTGCTGATCACGTAATTCAAGAAAAGTTTCAAAATGCCGCACCGTTTTTAGAAGATGGTACCGTTAATAAAGCCCTTTTCGGAGATCTTATGCACGATATGATGGCCGTAAATCGAGGTATTGAGGTCTATCTTCTTGATAAATCTGGCGACATACTATATTCCGTAGTGCTAGAGCACAATGATAATGAGCCTATAAAATCGGTTTCTCTTGAGCCTATACATCAGTTTATCGAAACCAAAGGCGAAGAATTCATTTTAGGTGATGACCCTCTGAATTCTGAAGCGCAAAATATCTTTTCTGCCGCACCTTTTTCTGTCGATGGGCATGAGGGGTATATTTATATTATAGTTGCAGGAAAAGAATTGGCACTAATAAGCGATAACCTCTTCGGAACGTATTTTACCAAACTAAGTATAGGTGCTATAGTACTCACCATGCTTTTTGCAGCTCTGGTAGGAATATTAAGTATATGGTTTTTGACCAAAAACCTTCGAATAATTACCCGGACGGTACGTAAATTTCAAGAAGGTGATCTTGATATAAGAATTAAGAATCCTGAGCAATCGGATATTGAAGTGGTTGCCCTTTCTTTTAATGAAATGGCAGATACCATTGTAGATAACATGGATAAAATGAAATCTGTCGATAATCTACGTAGAGAGCTAATCGCAAATGTATCTCACGATCTTCGAACACCTTTAGCTGTTTTAAAAGGATATATAGAAACGCTACAGATTAAGAAAGACACACTGACTGAACAGCAGAAAGAAGAATATTTACAGATTACCCATAGTAACATAGACAAACTTTCAAGTTTAATTAATCAACTATTTGAATATTCGAAATTGGAGGCTGAACAGGTCACCCCTATTAAAGAACCATTTTCAATTACAGAGCTATCGCATGATCTAATAGCTAAATTCAAGCTATTGGCCGAACAGAAACAAATACAGCTACAACTAGAAAACCCTGAAGAAAACTACATGGTTTATGCAGATATAGGCTTAGTAGAGAGGGCATTACAGAATTTAATTGAAAATGCAATCAAGTACACGGAGCCTAATGGCAAGGTAACTTTGAGCCTTGTGAAAATGGGTAAACAAATAGAAATAAATATTACGGACACCGGCAACGGTATACCCGTAAATGATCAACCATTCATTTTTGATCGCTATAAGCAAGTCGATGAACATACCAAGAAACAAGGACTCGGATTAGGCTTAGCTATCGTTAAGAAAATAATGGATTTACATGATACCACCATAGTGGTTCTAAGTAAGCCCTATGAAGGAAGTTCTTTTATATTTAAACTGCCTGCTTATCAATTACATTAACTTAAATTTTGCTATGAAAAAGAGAAAGCCCTATCGGATTTGGATAGGGCTTTTTTCTATAATTTAGGTAGTTGAAAAAACTATCTAAAACAGTGTTCTTAGTTAGAAGTGCTAGTTTGTGTAATGGTATACACACCATCTAATACCTCTAATTCAAATACCGGTAATCTATCATTTGCAGGTACATTATTTGCAATAAATGTAAAAGGACCACCATAAGTAGCACCATTTTCATCAAGGAAATTGAACGTTACCGTCTCTGAAACCGTACCATCAAAATCATATGCAATCAATTCTATAGTATACGTACCGTTAACTAATGGAGAAAATGCTGATTTATTAACAAACACATCTTCAGAACCATTTGTGCCAGAAAAAGTAGACACTTGCGCTACTCCTGCCGAATTATATACTCCCAAATCAAATAAATCATCTTGCGTTGTCCACATACTTGTAATTTGAAGACCTTCGTTAACTTCTGTAGTTGTGATCTCGACAGATGCCACAGAGCCAATAATTACGTCATCATTTTCAACACCTACAATAGAAACTGTAACCACATTTTCACCCGCAGCAGTAATTTCAGCATCATTAGCATCAATGGTTACTGATTTAGAAGTTTCGCCCGCCTTAAAAATTAATTCAGCATCTGTAAATGCAGAATATCTTGCATTTTCACTTACCGCATCATAATAAACTACGATGTCTTCATTTAAAGCCTTGCTTAAAACAAATTCCAATTGGTAAAATGAATTTTCTTCAATAGTAACAGTTGATGAATTAAAACCGATTAATGCTTCGCCATCCGTAATATCAATTTGTACTATACTAGCGTTGGCGCTAGGTGTAATAGTATTCGATAATTCTGCTAAACTAATTACAATGTTTTCTATACCGCTTTCAAACACACCATCAGATATAATTGTAAGTTCTGTTGTACCGGTAAGTTCTCCAGTAGCAACGGTAATTGAACTTGAACTGACAGAATAATCTGAATCTAATGCTGCAGAACCTGCAAAATTCAATTGAATTGTCACATCTTCTTCTTGTGCCGTTTCGATTGCAGCTGAGATAATAATTGTTTGTGCTTCTGATTCTGTTGTCATCGATGCACTTGATGCTAGCGAAACTTGAGATAAATCGATTGCCGTTGGCACTTCAACTATTTTCTCAACTTCTACTTCTGTTTCAACAATTCTTTCTACTTCTTCGGTTTTAGTACACGAAAATAAAAAAGCAGCAACGGATAAGTACATCAGTGGTTTTCTAATAATGTTCATAATAATTAATGATTTTATATAATGATTAAGTTAAAGGTATGTTAATACATTTA
>JANQUX010000468.1 GCA_030730545.1 Maribacter sp.
CTACCAACAGACATA
Source organism: Maribacter sp. (assembly GCA_030730545.1). Classification (GTDB taxonomy): domain Bacteria; phylum Bacteroidota; class Bacteroidia; order Flavobacteriales; family Flavobacteriaceae; genus Maribacter. The sequence goes on from JANQUX010000468.1 coordinate 16, forward strand.
CCAAATAACATGAATACGCCAATCAACATTAAAAAAGTAACACCAAAATACCAATATACGTTGCTACCTCTAAGTGCATGCTTTAAACGACGCTCATACCAATTTTCAAAGCGAGCCATAGTTTTCTTTTGAAACTTGATAGCAGAGCCCTTAATAACGTATTTGTATGCCCAAAACATGATTGCTGTAAGTATAAGTACAGAACCTAAACCACGCATAGCGCCACCGAAAATCAGTATTAATGCGCCTATGCCACCCATTATAACACTCATTCTAATGAGCTGTTTTAAGGTCAGTTCTTTTTCATCGGTGCTCATGAATTTTGAAACCAACATAGAGTTCATGAAAATTGCCACGAATAATGACGAGCCCAATACAACAGAAAGTGTAATAGGGAAGTAGATCATAAATTGCCCGAAAATACCAGGCCAGAGTCCTAATGGAACAAACGCCGCTACCGTTGTAGCTGTCGATATAATAATAGGGTAGGCAATTTCACCGATACCTTTTTTAGCAGCTTCGGTTCTTGACAAACCTTCATCCATTAATCGGTATACATTTTCAACTACGACAATTCCGTTATCAACCAACATACCAAGCCCCATGATCATTCCGAAAAGAATCATGGTGTTTAAGGTATAACCTAGCCATGATAATATGACGAAAGACATAAACATTGACATTGGTATCGCGAAACCAACGAATAATGCATTTCTAAACCCTAAGAAGAACATTAGTACGGTTACAACTAGAATAATACCGAAGATGATGTTATTTACCAAGTCATCTACTTGATTCAGTGTTCTAGTAGAGGAATCATTGGCAATAGAAATATTTAAATCTGGCGGAAAGTAACCTGCTTTTTCTTTCTTTACCAGTTCTTTTATTTTATCTGAAGCGGAAATGGAGTTTCTGCCAGCTCGCTTTTTTACATCAAGCATTACCACATTATTCCCGTATTCGCGAGCATAAGTAGTTTTGTCTTTTGCCTGAAAGTTTATGGTCGCAATATCTTTTAGGTATACGGCACCATTCTCAGATTTTACTACGAAGTTGTTCAGTTCTTTAGGGTCTTCAACTTCTCCTAGTATACGAATGGTACGTCTTTGTCCAACGGTTTTTAAATTACCGGCAGACATCGTCATATTACCATTGCTAATAGCACTAATTACATCTTGAAAGCTGATTTTAGCAGCCATCATTTTGTAAATATCAACACCAACTTCAACTTCTAGATCTTGTGCACCACGTATATCCGCTTGTTTAATTTCAGGAAGATCTTCAATTTCATCTTGCAAATATTCAGCAAATTCCTTCAACTTTTCTACAGGGTAGTCACCCGTAAAGTTGATATTCATAATCGGGACTTCTTCTGAGAAATTTAGATCGAAAACATTGGGTTCAACCTTTGCACCGTTAAAAGTAGGCCAGTCTTCACTCGCTTTTTCACTATCGACCTCATCTTTTACCTTTTGTTTGGCTTGCTCAACAGTAATTTCTTCATCGAACTCAACAGTTAAAATAGCGTAATCTTCTTGAGAAGTTGAGGTTACTTCTACTACATTACTAATGTTTTTTAGCCTATCTTCTAGAGGATCTGTAATCAGTTTTTCAATATCTTCGGCAGTGTTACCTGGGTAAGGTGTGCTAATGTAGATTTTGGTCTCTATAATTTCAGGAAAATCTTCTCTAGGCATTGCCATATAGGCACTGAATCCCAGCCAAAGAAAAATGGCGATCATCACATAAATAACCGAAGGGTTATCAATGGCCCAAGACGATAAACCGAATTCCTTATCGGCGTTCTTTTGTACTTTGCTCATCGATCTTTATTTTTTGATTTTTACTTTTTGACCATCTTTTACACTTCTAGCACCTTCTTTAATAATTTGGTTGCCATCTGCTAAACCAGATAATACTTCAATATTCGCACCTTGTGTTTTACCAGTTGTGATTACAGTTCTTTTTACTATAGCTTCACCGTCATCATTTGGCTCTTCTGCAACGAAAACATATTGCTCACCTTCTGCATTTTCTGAAATTATACTAGTCGGTATTAATATAGCATCTTCGTTAGTGTAATCGTTGATATTCACTTTAGCCGATAGGTTGGGTTTAATTTTACCTTCTTTGTTCGGTACAGGTATTTCTACTTCGAATGATCTATTCGAAGGATTGATGAAATTACCCGTTTCTCTAATTTTTGTTACGATACTATCACCTAAAACCGGAAAGAATATTAATGCTTCTTTTCCTTTTGATACACTACCTAGGTAAGTTTCTGGTACTTCTACCTCAATGTACATATCAGATAGATTTACAATACGAAATACCTCTGAACCTGGGCCAGGGGCAACAACAGTACCTTGGTCTTTTATTACATTGTCAATAATACCAGAGAATGGTGCTCTTATGGTAGATTTACCCAATTGACTCTGCGTTTGAGAAACCATATTCTCTGCAGCATCATAATTGGTTTTAGCTTGTAAATACTGAATTTCTGAACCTATGTTCTGATTCCATAAACGCTCTTGACGCTCAAAAGTCGTTTTCGCCAAAGCAGCTTGAGATTTTAGTTGGCTTAATTGGCTTGACATACCACCATCGTCAATAGTCGCTAATACCTGCCCTCTAGAAACTCTGTCTCCTTCTTTTACATATACTCTTTGTAACGTACCTGCCATTTCAGGGTAGATCAATACATTTTGTTTGGTAGATACATCACCTTGTAATTCTAAGTAGTGATTGAATAGCTCTTTTTTAGCAGTCAATGTATTTACCAATGGTAATTTTTCTTCATTACCCAAAATGGCAATGGCAGAATCTAAAGATTTTACTTGCGCATCAATTAGTTTTTGCTGCGCGG
>JANQUX010000469.1 GCA_030730545.1 Maribacter sp.
ATAGCTATAAAGGTACTATAATTAGCAAATAAGAAGTACTGGTATAAAAGCGAATTTATGGTTAAAATTTTGCAAAATAAAGGTTTGGCAGTATGTATATTGTTGTGTGTTGTTTTCAATTTCAGTTGTAAACAAGAGGTAAAGCAAGAGTTTATTGAAGAAGTGGTAATCCCAACAGGGTATTATATTGAAAAGTATAGACCACAATATCATTTTACGCCAGAAGAAAAATGGATGAATGACCCTAACGGATTGGTTTATAAAGATAGCTTGTATCACCTTTTTTACCAATATTACCCAGATAGTACCATTTGGGGCCCTATGCATTGGGGGCACGCGGTTAGTAAAGATATGATGGTTTGGAAGCACAAGCCAGTTGCGTTATTTCCTGATGAAAATGGATTAATTTTTTCTGGGAGTGCGGTTGTGGATCATAATAATACTTCTGGCTTTGGAACAGAAGACAATCCGGCAATGGTAGCAATTTTCACCTATCATGATATGGAAGGTGAGCAGGCAGGAAAAAAAGATTTTCAAACCCAAGGTATTGCCTATAGTTTAGATAATGGTGATAGTTGGACGAAGTATGAGGGTAACCCAGTAATAGGAAATACGGGAATCAAAGATTTTAGAGATCCTAAAGTATTTTGGAATGAAATTGAAGAAAACTGGACCATGCTTTTAGTGGCGGGTGATCATTTGCAAATATGGAATTCTCATGATTTAAAAGATTGGAAAAAAGTAAGTGAATTTGGCAAGGATAAAGGTGCGCATGGAGGCGTATGGGAATGTCCAGATTTGTTTCCGTTAAAAATAGATGGTACCGATGAGGTGAAATGGGTACTTCTAATTAGTATAAACCCTGGTGCTCCAAATGGTGGTAGTGGTACGCAATATTTCATTGGTGATTTTGATGGTACAACTTTCACAACAGACCAAGTTGATCATAAGTGGGTAGATTTAGGCAGAGATAATTATGCAGGTGTTACCTATAACGATGCTCCAAATGATGAACGTATTTTTATAGGATGGATGAGTAATTGGGATTATGCACGTGACACCCCAACGGAAAAATGGAGAAGCGCGATGACAGTACCAAGGTCGTTGAAGTTACAAAAGGTTGGTGACGAAGTATCGTTATTTAATTATCCGGTGGCAGGTTTTGAAAAACATGTTGCTTTGGCATACCCAGAAAGTATAATAAAAATACTACCTACTAGAAAAAGAATTATTCCGCTTAAATACAGTAATCAAAGCAAAACAAAATTCACGTTGTCTGTTCCGAATGCTCAAATGTATTTTAGGAATAAAAACGGAGATAGTTTAAGTATCGATATTGATAGAGACAAAAAATTGGTTACCCTAGATAGAAGAAAATCTGGCAATGTTGATTTTAGCGATAAATTTTCACCGGGAGTTCAACAAATGAAAATTCCGAATTTACCAGATGGTCCAATTGAAATTGTATTGCTTTTAGATCATTCTTCAATAGAACTTTTTATAAATGGTGGTCAGTATGTAATGACCAATCAAATTTTCCCAAATGAATTTTTTAGGGCGATAACCATTGTAAATAATTCAGAAGAAGAGTTGGTTATAGAAGACTTTACAGAGCATAAAGTAGAGCGTGTTTGGGACTAATCTTTTATTGAGACATTTCACGGGCTAAAACCTCAAGGTCTATGCCCATATTTTCTCTATTTACTTTTATAATTGTTTCACTAAGATGAGGTGGCAGTGCTTTGTAGCCTAATTTGGCTCCGAGTACCATGCCGGCTATGGTGGCAACGGTATCATTATCTCGACCGTAGTTAACAATAAATTGCATTGTTTTTTCGAAATCTCCACGGCCATATTCTAGAGCGGTAACAAGTATTTGCCAAATTTCTGCAGAATGAAACGAAATACTACGCTCGTCTTTTTCTAGTAGTCGATACACCATCTCCTGGCGAATCCAGTCAGGTTTAGAACTCTTAAATCCCTTTGGTACTTTAAAGGTCAATGTATCATTAAGTAGTACAGAATCTAATACCAATTCATTAATACGCTTCACATTTTTATGAGAACTCATTAGAATTGCGGTCGGTATACGACCAACTAATCTACTATCGGCATAGCCAATAGGGTCGACGAAATTCGCCACGTTCATAATAGAATCAATACTTTCTGTTCTGGTTGCCATAAAAGTCATGGTAGAGACCAAGGCGGTAATATCTTTGGCGTAGCCAATATCGAATAAACTCAAATCATAAGCTTGTTGATAGGCTTCAGCAGGAGATTTAGAGATAAGGCCGACCATGGGCGAGTACAATTGCCCGGCACAAGACATTTCTCCGCCATAAAAACGGTTTTGAGCTTGTTGATAGGTACTATTATCTTTTTTGAAAGCTAAGGCAACTCGTGCCCATTCTTTGATCCAGTCGATTTTTTCGATCTGTGTGTCTAGTGCATCGGTACTAATTTGTATGTCTTTATTGGCGAGAGCGTTGGTTAAGGTGTTATAATATTCAATAATGAAATCAGTAAAATTTTCAGGGTTAATGTTGTTTTTATTGGCTTTGAAATAATGCACCATTAAACTTTTCCAGCGGGTGTCATCGGTAGTAGCACCATCAAGTAAGTTGTGGCCCCAAGTGCCTTCAGGCGATTGTTCACGAAGTGCCGGTGTTAATCCATTTATATAACCATATGACAATTGAATATCTTTTCTGTGCCACATTTCTGTAGAAGCGCCCATAGCATCACCAATTGCCGAGCCAACTAAAGCGCCCAAAACCTTGTCATAGTAAACTGGATCTGCTAATTGTATTTCATTTTCCAAATAATTACCAGAAGTAGGCGATGGAACATCAAATTTATTGGAGTCATTTTTACAT
>JANQUX010000470.1 GCA_030730545.1 Maribacter sp.
TTTCGTAAGTGGCCATGTAACCTTGGCTAAAGAAACTGGTGCTGATATTATCTACGGACCAAAAGCCAATCCGTCGTTTGAAGCTATTATCGCAAAAGATAATCAAGAGTTTAAATTAGGTGATATTACCATCACTGCTTTACATACTCCTGGTCATACAATGGAAAGTACCACGTACTTATTAAGAGATGCCAATGGTAAAGACTATGCTATTTTTAGCGGAGATACTTTATTTTTAGGTGATGTCGGCAGACCTGATCTTGCACAGAAAATGGGCGAATTAACAGAGCGTGACCTTGCCGGATTCTTATTTGACAGTCTACGTGAAAAAATTATGCCTTTAGCAGATGACGTCATCGTCTACCCTGCTCATGGTGCCGGTTCTGCATGCGGAAAGAATATGATGAAAGAAACGGTTGATACATTGGGCAACCAAAAGAAAATGAATTATGCCTTACGTTCAGATATGACAAAAGAAGAATTTATTGAAGAAGTGATCGATGGTTTACTACCGCCACCTCAATATTTTCCTTTAAATGTAAAATTGAACAAAGAGGGCTATGAAGATATAAAAGAAGTCTTGGAACGTGGTACAAAAGCACTTTCCCCAAAGGCTTTTGAAGCTGCAGCAAATGAAACTGGTGCCATAGTTTTAGATGTTCGCCATCAAGATGATTTTGCCAAAGGTCATATACCACGTTCCATATTTATTGGATTGGATGGTAGTTTTGCCCCATGGGTAGGTGCTTTAATTGCAGATATTAAACAGCCTATTTTATTGGTTACCCCTGTTGGTATGGAAGAAGAGGCAGTTACTAGACTTTCTAGAGTTGGTTTTGATGGTACGCTAGGATATTTAGAAGGCGGATTCGATGCTTGGAAAAAAGCGGCGATGGAGTATGATACCGTAAGCCAGGTTGATGCAGATGAACTTAAAAAAGCTATTGAAACCGAACATGTACCAGTATTCGATGTTCGTAAAGAATCTGAATATCTTTCTGAACATATTATCGATGCTAAAAACACACCGCTAGATTTTCTAAACGACCATTTAGCCGAGTTCCCAAACAAAAAATCATTTTATGTGCATTGCGCTGGTGGTTACAGAAGCATGATCGCTTCATCTATTTTAAAAAGTAGAGGTATTCATAATCTTATTGATGTAAAAGGCGGATTTAAAGATATTAAAGAAGCTGGTATACCAATTACTGAATTTGTTTGTCCTACTACCTTATAAAAAAAATTGACATAGACTTCTAAGTCCAGTCATAACAAAATATAATTTAGTTTTTAGGTCTGCGCATTTGCAGATTGGTTGATGTAAAGAGGAGTACTTTTTTAAAGAAAATTACTCCTCTTTTTTTGTTTTTTTTCATCGCTATGTAACCATAGTTACTGTAGCTACTTGACTGTAACTGTACCTTTAATTAAAATTAAAAGAACATGGAAACGATACAAAATAATGAAGTAGTCAGCATGCCAAGAATTGGAGATATTGCACCAGACTTTGAAGCTGTAACAACAAAAGGAAAAATAAAATTATCTGAATTTGCAAAAGATAAGTGGATAGTAATGTTCTCGCATCCTGCAGATTTCACTCCTGTTTGTACAACTGAAATGAGCGGTTTTGCGGTAAGAAAACCAGAATTTGATGCCCTTAATACAGAGTTGTTAGGTTTAAGTATAGATAGTGTACATGCCCATTTAGGCTGGGTACAAAACGTACGTGAGAATACAGGTGTTTACTTTGATTTTCCTATTATAGCCGATTTAGATATGAAGGTATCTAAGAAATACGGAATGCTTCAACCTAATGAAAGCGAAACTGCAGCTGTGCGTGCCGTTTTCTTCATCGATCCAAAGAAAAAAATACGTTTGGTAATGTATTACCCTTTAAATGTTGGGCGAAACATGAACGAAATTCTTAGGGCTTTAGAAGCTTTGCAAACATCAGATAAGTATAAAGTTTCAATGCCATTAGATTGGAAAAAAGGTGACAAGGTCATCGTATCTCCTCCTAAAACATTAGATGAATTAAATGCCCGTTTAGCAGACGATACTTTAGAAAAAGTAGACTGGTACTTGGCAAAGAAAAGTCTAAATTAAATTTTTATTGGTTGGTTTTGAAGGGAACGGTCATATACAAAAGACCGTTTCCTTTTAGTATTGAATATTAATTATAAATAAAAAACTATGTCATTTTTAAGCACACTCTTTGGTAAAAAAGAAGAAACCACAGGTAATATTACCGTGTTGAACAAAACCGAATATGCCACGCAAATTGTAGCTAATAACATAAAACCTTTTGATGTTAGAACGCCGTCTGAATATAACAGTGGGCATATTAAAAAAGCAATAAACGTTGATTTTTTTAATGCAGGTAATTTTAATACTTATTTTGAAAAAATTGATAAAAATAAACCTGTTTATGTCTATTGCAGATCAGGGGCAAGAAGTCAAAAAGCAGCTGGTAAATTATTAAAAATGGGCTTTTCACAGGTATATGATTTAAAAGGAGGATACAGTTCTTGGAATTAATCATAAAATATTCATTTAATCTTTAACATCAAAAAATGAAGAATGCACTTCTAATTTTATCTATCATTTTAATTTCTAGTTGTAAAGATTCCCCTAACAGCAAAATTAAGGTGCTCGCAGAAAGCGAGAGTGAATATAGTACTCAAGAAACACCTAATGAAGGCAAAAAACTTTTAGAAGCTAAATGCTACATCTGTCATAATCCTAAATCAGATAAAAACAATGTACTGGCACCACCTATGGCTGCTATAAAGGCTAGATATCTTAGAGACCATTCTACTAAGGAGTCTTTTGCAGATGCTATATGG
>JANQUX010000471.1 GCA_030730545.1 Maribacter sp.
ATATAAAGGAGGGTAAAAAACATTTAAATTTTTCTGAGTGGCAGGGGTATTCTTTACGTAAGAAAGATCGGTTATTAGAAGAAATTGAAGAAGAAGTAGTTGATGGTAATATGCCTTTAAACCAATATACATTTCTTCATAACGACACTGAGCTTACCCCAAACGAGGTGAACAAGCTGGTAGAGTGGGTTAGGCAGACCAGAATTATTTATCAATTAGGGAAGCAACCAAAGTAGGCAAACCGTCAACCGCATTTTGTGTGATTATCGTTAAGTTACTTTTGTGAGATTCTGTGATAGATGGTTTTGGATCAATAAAATATATGGGTGTACCTCTTTGTACAAAATCTATTAGACCTGCTGCAGGGTATACCTGCATCGATGTGCCAACAATGATTAAATAATCTGCTTTTTCGGTTATCGCTATTGCATCTTCTAGAAGAGGAACTGCCTCGCCGAACCAAACGATATGTGGTCTAAGTTGAAATCCGTTTTCACAGGTGTCACCAAGTAAAATATCATGCGTGCATTCAAAAATATCTTCTACAGAAGCAATATTTCTAGCTTTCAATAATTCGCCATGTAGGTGAAGAATATTCGAGCTACCGGCACGTTCATGAAGGTCATCAACATTTTGGGTAATGATATGTACATTGTAGTGTGCTTCTAAATCAACCAGTGCTTTATGTGCCGCATTAGGTTCAACCGTTAAAAGTTGTCTTCTTCTTTGGTTGTAAAACTCTAAGACCAATGCCGGGTTGTTCTCAAAACCTTCTGGTGTGGCAACTTCCATGACGTCATGCCCTTCCCATAATCCATTTGCATCTCTAAAAGTTTTTAATCCGCTTTCAGCAGAAATTCCGGCACCAGTTAATACGACTATATTTTTCATGGGGTCTTAATAATAGGCATAAAAATATACTTTTCTTATCTTGTGCGCATGATTGATTTGAAGCTTTTAGCGTATTTAGAAGAATTTATTTCAGAAAATAGAAAACAGCGATTTAATGAAATATTGGCTCAGCGTACTAACTATTTAACGGTCGCTGTAGAAGATGTCTTTCAAATGCATAATACAAGCGCAGTGGTAAGAAGTTGCGAATCTTTCGGTGTACAGACTGCGCATTTGATTGAGGATAGAAACGGACAACATTTAGATGAGGAAATTGCCATGGGCGCGCAGAAATGGGTAGATATAAAACGGTATCAAAATTCAAAACAAGTAATTGATTCGTTACGAGAAAAAGGATATAAAATTGTAGCTACTAGTCCGCATGCAGTTAGTTCGCTATTGCAAGATTTTAATTTAGATGGTAAAACAGCTTTGTTTTTTGGTACGGAGAAAAATGGATTAAGCGATTATGTACTTGAAAACTCTGATGCCCATTTGAAAATACCCATGGTAGGTTTTACGGAAAGTCTTAATATTTCTGTTTCAGCAGCAATTATACTTCAGCATTTAACAACCAAATTAAAAGCTTCAAATGTAGATTGGAAATTAACCGATGAAGAAATATTTGAAAGACGATTAAACTGGACTAAAAAGTCAATAAAGAGTATCGATGATATTTTAGAAAGATATAAGTCTGATAATTAAGTTTTTAACTAACTTGTTGGCTAATAAATTGCTGACCAATATTTATAGTAAAGGTTTTATATCTATAAATATAAAAGATGGTAAGTCTTTTAAAGAAGGAATGCAAAATCTAAAAATAATTTAAATAGTAAGAAATGATAGCATGGTATGAAATTCCTGTAGCAGACATGACTAGAGCTCAAAAGTTCTATGAGTCAATTTTAAATGTTACCATTACAGTGAACAATTTCGGAGAATTTGTAATGGGTCTATTCCCAGACAAACAGACTTTGGGTCAGGCTAATGGTGCTTTGGTGCAGCACAACCACTATGTACCAAGCCAATCGGAAGGGGTGCTTGTTTATTTATCATGCGACGATGCCGCCATTGTTTTAGGAAAAGTTGAAAAGGCCGGGGGACACGTATTGCAGCCAAAAACTGAAATAGGTGACGGACACGGATTTATGGGGATTTTAAAAGATACTGAAGGCAATAGAATTGCAGTTCATTCAAACGCCTGATTGTAAATTAGCTCTTACTGAATAAGTTCAAGTAACATAACATCATAATCGTTATCTAAAATCACCATGTTTTTATTTACGGTTACCTCAGTTTCTGAAAAACGATCGTATAATTTTGTGCCATCGCCGAAAACACCTTTTACTGAGATTGATTTTTTTCCTTTAGGGGCGTCTAAAGCGATAACTACTTTATCTACAAAATCATCTTTACTAAAGTATCTGCTAAATACATAAGGTGCTTTAGAAATTCTTTTATGAATACCGGCACCAATTGATGGGTGGTCATTTCTAAAGGTCCCTAATTTCTGCCAATAACTTAAAGTTTCTTTTGTTTTTGGTAAGCTGTCTAGCTCGTTCCAATTCATGAACGATCTTAATGTAGCGTCACCTTGCGTGCCTTCTATTACTAGACTACGAGCAGTTTCATCACCATAATATATTTGTGATGCCCCAGGGGTCAATAGCAATATATTTGCTGCTCTTTTAGGGTTTGTTCTTTCTTGGTCGAAAGGCTGACCATCATCATGAGATGTAAGATAGTTTAAAACACTTTTGTCTTTGAAGGTGGTATGCAACAGTTTGCTATACTTGGTAAAAACAGTATCGTAGTCACTATTGGCATCCGTCTTTAATTCGAAATTAATAAGACTCTTAAATCCGTTATCGAAATAGTTAACTTTTTTGTCGCCTAGATCAAATTCTTGTCCGCCAGAAATTCCGTAGTTATAAACTTCCCCGACCATATAAAAAGGGTTGTCATCTAATACTTTGTTACCATTTTTCTTTTTCCAAAGTTCGAAAGCAGCAGAAGCCTCTTTGTACAGTTCTGCCCACGAGTTTTCATTGGCATGTTTAACAGTATCGACTCTAAAACCATCAACGCCATATTTATGAACGTAATCGGTTAGCCATTTAATGATGTAAAATCTCGGAGCCCTTGGGTAACCGGTACGGTCAAAAAACAACTCAAGCTCATCTAATTCTTCGCTTAGTCTGCCTTCTGTTTTCCATTTTGCCAAAAGCGCGTCGGGCAAATTGACTGCGGCATCAGATTCAGTTAATATATCTGGAAGATTAGCAACCAATGTGCACTCTGTAGTATTCTCGTAGGTAGTAAATTCGCAAGTAGGAGAGGTGCGTACCCATTCTGCCGGCCATACAGGATCTTCTTCAGTTATAGGGCCCGTATGGTTTAGAACAACATCGAGTAGAATTCGTATACCGTTATTGTGAGCAGTTTCAATTAAAGTTTCTAAGTCTTTATCGGTGCCGAAATTAGGATCAAGGGCTGTCCAGTCTTTTGCCCAATACCCATGATAGCCATACGTATTACCAGTACCTTCGTCGGTAGCACCATGAATCTGTTCAACAACCGGAGTGAACCAAATAGCATTTACACCAAGGTCTGTAAAATAACCATCTTTTATTTTATCTGTAATACCCTGAATATCTCCACCTAAAAAACCTCTGAGTTCACCGGTTTCCTCATCACGCTCAAAATTTAGATCGTTGTCGGTATTTCCATTATTAAAACGGTCGGTAAGTAGAAAATAAACGGTAGCAGCTTCCCATTGAAAATTAGGGTTCTTTTTAGTTATTTCAACAGAATCTTCAACTACTGCAATAGATTCAGAATTTTCTTTTGCCTTTGGTTGACATGAGATTAAAGCTATCGAGAATAGACCTAATAAGAATACGTTTTTCATTTCCCTGTTATTTGCAATAAAACTATAACAAGGATTCCGTTTTAAAAAATATTATTTCTTTCTATTCAAAACTTTGTACTCTTCATAACAGCTGCTAATGGCGTCAAGTATCTGAAGGTCATTGGCTGTGGTGATAAAAGATTTAGAATAATTGCAGTTATTTAAAATGTCTTGAATATCGACTTTTTCTAATTGCAAGAACTCTGTTAAAGTTTCTCTGTCAAACTTAGAGGCAAGAAGATTACGAATGTCTTCATCTTCTCTCATTTGTCTTAGCTTACGCATTTGTGCAGGTTTCTTACCAAAAAGGTTTCGTAGTAAATCTGCCGGGTTTAGAATAGCCCCTAAAACTTTAGTTACCGCACTTGGGTTTTTGTTACCGCCTTCATAGCTTACGCCTAAGCCCGATATACTATATTGATAAGCATTGTTTATAGGAAGGTTTTTTACGTCGATTTCTAAGTAGCCAGTAAGCTGATATGGTCTAACAATTACTTCTTCTAGGGCATATGCAAGTTCTGTCAGTGCAATTTCTGTATTTTCAAATTTGAACATATCGTTCGTTACCCTTATTTTCTGTGATTTAAAACCAAGAAAAGAAAAGTAAAGAGTGTCGTTTACCGCTGCAGTAATTGAAAATTCACCTTTTTCATTGGTAATTGTTCCAAAAACTTGGTTTAGGTTAACAACGTGCACGCTCTCAAGAGGTTCATCAGATTGAGCATTGACTACAACCGCACTAAGGCGTTGACCTTCTTCTGTTTCTTGAGAGAAACCTATTAATGAAAATAAAAAAAGTGTAATTGATAAAAAATATTTCATTGTATTGACAGCGTAATTAAGTTGCAAACAAAACAAAAAAAATACGCCGAAGCGTATTTTTAATATACAATTAACTAAAAGAAATCTCCCTTTCTTTTGGTTGTACGTCTTTTTCCTGAGTTAGGTGAGCTAGATTCGCTACGGTCGCGTCTTCGTCCTTTAGACTCAGAGCTACCTTCTTTTCTACCTCTTCCGCCGCGGTCATCATCTCTTCTTCCGCCACCGCTGCTTCTTTTTCCTTTATAGCCTCCGCCACCAAAACCGCTTCCGCCGCTTCTGCGATTTCCGCCACCGCCACCACCGGGGTTTTTAGAAACTTCTACATTAACAAATCTACCGTCAACTTTAAATTCAGTAAATTTTTCTAGAATCTGTTGTGTAACTTCCGCTTCGGTATTAAAGAAAGAAAAACTTTCTTTAACATCAACCTTAAATACATCTTCTTGTCCTAAACCTACAGTATCTCTAATGAAATCTTTCAAGGTCATCCAATCATAACCGTCTCTTTCACCAACATTTACAAAGTAACGAACTGCACCACTTGTTGGTATTTCGCCACCTCTTCTGCTATCACCTCCATCATCACTTCTTTCTCTATTTCTGCCACTGTCAGAAGAATTTAAATCTTTAGACTTGTTATAGTAATTAGAGAACCTTGTAAATTCAACAGAAACTATTTTCTTGATCAATTCTTCGCGGTCTATTCCTTCAAGAACATCATTAATAGCAGGTAAATATCCATCTACATCCTCATTAATTTTTGTGTCCTTTATTTTATTTGCTAAGTGGTATAATTGAATCTCGCAAATTTCGATTCCTGACGGAATTTGTTTTGCAATAAACTTCTGGTTGATCTTATTCTCAATAGCTTTAATCTTACGTTGTTCGCTACGTGTAATAATAACCATAGAAATACCAGATTTACCAGCTCTACCAGTTCTACCACTACGGTGCGTATACGTTTCAATTTCATCAGGTAATTGGTAATTGATAACATGTGTAATATCATCAACATCAATACCACGTGCAGCAACATCAGTAGCTACAAGCATTTGAATTTGTCTTTTTCTAAAAGAGTTCATTACCAAATCTCGTTGGTTTTGACTCAAATCTCCATGTAATGCTCCTGCATTATAACCATCTTCGATTAAACTTTCGGCAACCTTTTGTGTATCACGTTTTGTTCTACAGAAAATAACTGAAAATATATCGGGGTTGGTATCTGCCAATCTCTTTAAAGCAGGGTAACGGTCTCTACCGCCAACAACATAATATTCATGTTGTACAGTTGATGCTCCAGAGTTTTTTGCTCCCACAGTTATTTCTTGTGGAGAATGCATGAATTTTTTGGCAATAACAGCCACTTCTTTTGGCATCGTTGCAGAGAACAACCATGTAGATTTTTCATTAGGCGTACCAGAAAGAATATCTTTAATATCTTCCATAAAGCCCATGTTCAGCATTTCATCTGCCTCATCTAGAATACAATAATCTATATTCGAAATATCGACAAGACGTCTACTGATCATATCTTTCATACGACCAGGCGTAGCCACAATAATTTGTGCACCTTTTTTAATCTGTCTTGCTTGGTCTGTAATACTTGCACCACCATAAATGGCAACAACATTAATATTACGTTCGTATTTTGAATACGCTTGCATTTCTTTCGTAATCTGCAAGCACAGTTCACGAGTAGGCGATAAGATCAAACCTTGCGTGGTTCTACTATCGCTATCAATTTTTTGAATTAATGGGAATCCGAATGCGGCAGTTTTACCAGTACCTGTTTGCGCAAGCGCAACTAAGTCGGTTTCACTTTCCAATAAAATAGGGATTGCTTTTTCTTGTACTTCTGAAGGGGTTTCAAAACCCAAATCAGTAATAGCATCTAATAAGGACTTTTGCAGTCCTAGAGCTTCAAACTTTGTCATAAAATGTTATACTAAATCGCAAATATGAATGTTGCATAGAGCGATTATCGTATATAACCTATTTAGACTCAGCGCAACACATGCTATACTAGCGGCGTTAATTAAGCGGCAAAGGTACTGCTAATAATTGAATCAGTATAATTTATTATTAAGTTATACTACGGAGCCAGTGTATACCCATATATAGATAGGAAAGTAGCGATAATACCGAAGATAATCATGAGCACAATTAGGCCTTTTTGAAGGGTCGGACTATCATATATAATGATACAAACGGCGCCAAGTACGATACAGATCTGATAAAATAGTAGTGCATAGTCAAATTTCTTGGTGGCAAAATCATAGGTTTTGGTCAATTGTTCCCATTCTTTCACTCCGGTAATAATACCCATTTTGCCTTCGATATCTTGCACCCAGTTTTCTTTACCAACTTTTTCAGATCCTAATAGAATTTCTATTTTTTCAGATTCGTATTTTACTATTTTTTCTCTAACATCAGTCATTTTCTGTTCTATGACCGGTCTATTTTCTTCTGTGACCATGCCACTTTCAATTAAAGCACCTAGGTAGTCAAGTTCACTTTCTTTTAAACTTTCTTTTATACTTTTCGATTGATACCAACTAGAATAGCTAACAACGTTGTTGTGTGCAATCATCATCTCTTCCTCTAAGTCGCCATTGACCATTTGCGATATGGCCATTAAAGCTGCGAATAGAGCAATTAGAACACCGCCAATAGCTTCTGCTCTTTCTGATGCAACCGATACGACTACTGTTTCGCCGTTGTCTTTTTTATTTAACATGAATACTATTTAAATAGGTAATCAATTTTTTAAATGCTAGCGCTCTGTGGCTAATTTCGTTCTTTATCGATAAAGGTAGTTGCGCAAATGTTTCGCTATAACCATTAGGTTTAAAGATTGGGTCATACCCAAAACCGTTATTTCCTTTTTTTGTTTCTATAATTTCGCCATGTATGCTTCCATCAAATATATGGGTTTTACCATTTAAATTTAAGGCGATTACGGTATTGAAGTAAGCACTTCTATCTTGTTGGTCGGCTAAATTAGCCAAGAGTTTATCCATGTTGGCATTAGCGTCATTTTCGGGTCCTGCATATCTAGCAGAGTATACGCCTGGATCACCGTTTAGAGAATCTACAATTAAGCCTGTGTCATCTGCAAAGCAAGGTAGTTGATAGGAGTCGGTTATAAAATCGGCTTTTATTTTTGCATTACCTTCTAGGGTGGTTGCCGTTTCGGGTATATCGGTAGTGCAACCGATCATATCTAAACTAACTAGTTCGATATATGATGGTACCAATTGCTGAATCTCTTTTAATTTATTGGGGTTATGGGTAGCGAATACGAGCTTCATTAAAATAATTTGAAATCTAGTTTGTCAATTTACACCATCAAATGTAGTAATTTTATAAAATGGAGTTAAAAGTACCACCGGCTTTAGTTTTTTTATGTTTCGGATTGATGATGTATCTGTTGGCGGAATTTTTGCCGATTGGTTATTTTGAATTTTATGGAAGAATGTTGCTCGCTAAAATTTTAGTAGGTTTTGGAATTTTAATAGCACTTTGGGCACTTTTTCAATTTAATAGTGCGAAAACAACCATAGACCCTACAAAACCAGATAAAGCTTCTAATTTAGTGGTTGGCGGAATATTTAAATTTTCTCGAAATCCCATGTATTTTGCACTGCTTCTTATATTGTTGGCTTTAGGTGTTTTTTTAGGAAATGCTTTTAACACACTGATCGCTGCGGGGTTTGTTGGGTATATGAATCGGTTTCAAATTATACCCGAAGAACGAATTCTGTTAGAGAAATTCGGGCGTTCCTTTAAAGATTATTGTATCTTAACAAGGCGTTGGTTTTAAGCATGCTTCTTATAATATTGACAAATAGACTTATAAACACAAACATTAACTAATTAGCTTATAAATTCATATATTAGCGTTTTAACTAATAATAATGATAGCAATAATAACAGGTGACATTATTAATTCTGAAAATCATCCTAGCTCGCAATGGATCGATTTATTGAAGAATTACTTTAATCAATTTGGGGCATCACCAATGAATTGGGAGATTTATCGTGGAGATGAGTTTCAATTAAAGGTTACCGAGAAAAATGCTTTGTTTACTGCTATCCGAATAAAAGCAATGCTTAAAACCATTAAAGGTTTAGACGTAAGAATGGGTGTTGGCATAGGTTTAGAAACATATGTTGGTACAGGGGTAACAGAATCTAATGGTCCCGCATATCAAAGATCAGGGCGTAATTTTGAAACTCTTAAAGAAAGTAAGATTAACATAAGCATAGCTACGGGTAATGCAGATTATGATCGCACTTTAAATTTAATGTTGCGTTTAGCCTTAGATTTTATGGATGATTGGAGTGTTGTTTCGGCAGAAATAGTAACATTGTCGCTAGATTACCCGCATTATTCACAAAAAGAAATTGCTCAACAATTAGGCATAAAACAGTCTGCCGTTAGTCAACGTTTAAAAAGAGCTCGATTAGATTTGGTTTTAGATGTATTATCATATTATAAAGAATTAATTACCAGTAAATAAATATGTTGATTTTTATAAAACTAGTATTGGCTCATTTAATCGGAGACTTCGTTTTACAGCCAACAAGGTGGGTACTTCACAAACAATCGAATAAGATAACATCTAAATTTTTATACGCACATGTACTATTGCATTTTGCTTTATACATGCTGTTTTTATGGGATCTAAGCTTATGGAAAATTGCTTTGATGGTTACTGTAGCGCATTTTGGTATCGATGTGCTAAAACTATACACGAATACATTATTTAAGAATAAAAGCATTCCGTTTTTTATAGATCAGCTATTGCATATATTGGTTATTTACAGTTGTGCGTTTTATGCTGATTTATACGAACATACCTTATCGTTATTTGAAAATTTAGATTGGTATTTGGTAACGGCAATTGTTTTTGTAACCTATCCGGCGGCAATTATAATGGGAATGATTTTAGAGGGCATGTCCAATCAAATCGAAACAGATCACAAATCGCTCCCCAATGCAGGTAAGTACATCGGTATTATTGAACGTCTATTTGTATTGATTTTTATAGTAATCGGTAGGTGGGAAGTTATTGGTCTTTTAATAGCCGCAAAATCTGTTTTTAGGTTCAATGATCTTAAAGAGCGTAATAATAGAAAACTAACAGAGTATATATTAATTGGTACTCTGGTGAGTTTTGGACTGGCAATACTAGCGGGTCTTCTGTACATATCTTAAATAAAAACACCATGTCATCAAAGTATATTTTATTCTGTTTATTGATGATAGCCTTCTCTAAAACAGCTAGTTCTCAATCAGGTAAATTCGAATCTTTTGATGGTGTGCAAATTGCTTATACCGATGAGGGTAGTGGAGATGTGGTATTCTTGTTACACGGATTTATAAATTCTAGAAAATCTTGGAATAAAACGGCTTTAAAAAAAGACTTAATCGCTGCCGGATATCGAGTAATTATTCCCGATTTACGTGGTAATGGTGATTCTGATAAACCTCAAAAAGAAGAAGCATATCAAAATAATGCTGAAGTAAAAGATTTGGTTTTATTGATGAATCATTTAAATATTGAAATGTATAAGGCTATCGGTTATTCAAGAGGCAGCATTGTTTTGGCAAAATTACTGACAGAAGACAATCGTATAGAAAAAGCGGTTTTAGGTGGTATGGGCATCGATTTTACCAATGCCGATTGGGATAGAAGAATTATGTTCGCAAAAGCCTTTGATGGCGAAATAAACGAAGAAACCAAAGGTGCGGTAGACTATGCAAAATCTATACATGCAGATTTGCGATCGTTGCATTTACAGCAAAAATATCAACCTGTAACTTCTATAAGTGATTTAAATAAAATAACCATTAATGTATTGATAATTTGTGGAGATCAAGATACAGACAACGGTAATTCGCAAGAATTAAGTGATGCCTTTAAAAATGGAATATTAAAGATAGTACCTGGGGATCATAACGGTACATATAAGACGGTAGAGTTCTCATTTGCTGCTCTTCAATTTTTAGATTAAGAGCTAGTTAATTTGTCAATTTACATCATAACGTACGCTTTTTGTTTTATTTCCAAGATATCATATATCAGGATAAATTAAATTTTTACTTTTGCTACTTATTTTAACGACAAAAATTCCTATCCAAACCAAAAAAAATAATGGTAGAAGTAAGTAGAAAATACGTTTTTGATTTTGATAGTACGTTAACCAGGGTAGAAGCATTAGATGTTCTTGCAGAAATGACTTTAGAAGGAAGGTCAAATAAAGATGAAGTAATTAAAGAAATACAGAAAATCACCAATTTAGGTATAGACGGTGATATTTCGTTTACAGAATCTTTAGAGCGTAGAATTAAACTATTAAATGCCAAGAAAGAAGATTTAGACGGATTGGTTGAAAATCTGAGAAATAAGATATCAAAATCCATAGAAGCCAACAAAGAATTTTTTGAGAAGTATGCAGATGATATTTATGTAATATCCTGCGGATTTAAAGAGTTTATTGATCCTATTGTAAAAGAATACAATATACCATCTGATCGAGTGTATGCAAATACGTTTAAATTCGACGAAGAAGGAAATATCATCGGTTTCGATGAAAAAAATGTGCTATCTCAGCATAACGGTAAAATTGATTGCCTAAAGCAAATGAATTTGGACGGCGAAGTTCAAGTGATTGGAGATGGTTACAGTGATTATGTCATGCGCGAAGCAGGTATCGCACATAAGTTTTTTGCATATACCGAAAACGTGCATAGAGAAAAGGCCGCAAGTAATGCGGATTATGTTACACCAAGTTTAGATGAATTTTTATTTGTGAACAAGTTGCCAAGAAATATCTCGTACCCAAAGAATAGAATTAAGGTTCTATTATTAGAAAATGTGCACACTGCTGCATTTGATAATCTATCAGAAGATGGTTTTTCTGTAGAATTAATAAAAAATAGCTTATCTGAAGAAGAGCTGATCGAAAAAATTAAGGGCGTTCACGTTCTTGGTATTCGTTCTAAAACCCAGGTAACAGAAACTGTTTTAGCAGCAGCCGATAAATTATTGGTTGTTGGTGCTTTTTGTATAGGTACCACTCAAATCGATTTAGAGTCTGCCAAAAAGAAAGGTGTTGTAGTTTTTAATGCTCCTTATAGCAATACAAGGTCAGTGGTAGAATTGGCTATCGGTGAAATAATAATGTTAATGAGAAGTGTATTTGACCGTAGTAGAGAAATACATAGTGGTCAATGGCAAAAAACGGCAGCAGGATCTAGAGAAGTCCGCGGTAAAAATTTAGGTATCGTTGGTTATGGTAATATTGGTAAGCAATTATCGGTATTGGCAGAAGCAATGGGTATGCGTGTTTATTACTATGACGTAGATGATAAACTAGCTTTGGGTAATGCTGTAAAATGTAGTACGCTAGAAGATTTATTAAATGTGTCTGATGTGGTTACTTTGCATATCGATGATAATAAAGCAAACAAAAACTTCATTGGTGAACGTGAAATAAAGCAAATGAAGAAAGGTGCTATGTTAATTAACCTTTCAAGAGGCTTTGTAGTTGATATCGACGCACTTGCAGAAGGTTTAAAAGATGGTCATATTGGTGGTGCGGCAGTAGATGTTTATCCAGATGAGCCAGCTAGTAATGGTGATTTTCAAACAAAATTACAGGGTTTTGCCAATGTAATACTTACTCCGCATGTTGGTGGTAGTACAGAAGAGGCACAGCGCGATATTGCAGATTTTGTTCCTAATAAAATTATGGATTATATCAATTCAGGAAATACGGTCGATGCAGTAAACTTCCCAAATATTCGTTTGCCAAAACAGAATAAATCGCATAGATTTTTACACATACATAAGAACGTACCAGGTATTATGGCTAAAATCAATAAGGTGTTAGCAGAGTACGAGTTAAATATAAACAGCCAGTATTTGTCTACAGATAACGAAGTTGGTTATGTAATTACAGATTTGGACAAAGAGTATAATAAAGAAGTATTAAAGGCGCTAAAGAAAGTAGAAAATACCATTAAATTTAGAGTACTTTATTAGTTGTCTACTAGGCGGTTTCGCTTATAACTACGTAGAAAATTTTTAGTGTAAAAAATGCAAGTTGAAAAACTTGCATTTTTTTGTGTATTTTTTTGTCATTTATAACAACATTTTTAGTTCTACAAGGTTATGGTTAAAGTACATTTTAAATTTATAGGAAATATCTTTAATTATGTTTAAAAAGATTTTATCGAAATTAAAATCTGGTAAAAGTTTCAACAACTATTATCTGTTGGTTTTTACGGTAATTGTATTGACCATTGTAATACAATCTATAATACAGTATTCATTAGCTAGACAGCGACAAGATGCGTTGAGAATAAATGTAGCTGGTCGGCAGAGAATGTTGTCGCAATCGATCGTAAAAAATGTTTACGAGTGTAAATATGGTACGTGCGATTATGGACAATTGCGTTTGTCAATGACCAAATTTTCAAATTCAAATACAGCATTACAAGAAGGAAACGATGCAACTGGAATTCCGATCCTAGACAATGAAGAAATTCAAAAAAACTTTGATAAAATACAACCGCATTTAAATTTCATTTTAGAATCTTTAGATAATTTTAATCAATTAGGTTCGGTAGATTTGAGAAAATTATCAGCAGAGGCAGATTTGTTTTTAGTGACTATGGATATCATCGTTGGTCAATTTCAAAAAGCATCAGAAGAAGATATTAAAACACTTATGATAATTGAGTTAGAGCTTGCGGTGTTTTCTTTATTGATTTTGATCTTCGAGATTTTCTTTTTCATAAATCCGTCCATAAAAAAGATGGCAATGCAAAATCAGAAATTAAAAGAAATAGCGTGGCACCAAACACATGCTTTTAATGGGCACATGAAAAATATAAAGAACTATAATCATGTGCTTAAGATTGAAAAAAATATAGCACATAAAGAAGAGCTCATCTCCTTTCTTATGGAAGAATTAACCGATTTAGAAGGTGTATCTGATAATATGGTAAAATCTCTCGAGAAGCAAGCGTAGAATGTTTAAAACCCCTATAGTATTATTTTATTGATGGTGGTAGGGTTCATTTTTTAAAATGGTATACCCTCTATAAATTTGCTCAGTTATAAATAAGCGCACCATTTGGTGGGAAAAGGTCATTTTAGAGAGGCTTATTTTTCCAGAAGCCTTAGCATAGATTTCATTACTAAATCCGTAAGGTCCTCCAATTAAAAAAACTAATTGCTTAATACCAGAGTTCATTTTCTTTTGTAAAAAGCTAGAGAATTCAATAGAGGTATATTGTTTACCCTTTTCATCAAAAAGAATTAAAACATCGGTAGGTGCTAGTCTCTTCAGAATAAGTTCGCCTTCTTTATCTTTTTGCTGATCTTCAGATAAATTTTTAGTTTTCTTTAGATCGGGTATCAATTCAATTTCAAAATTGACATAATGCTGTAATCTTTTTTGATAAACTTCGATGAGTTCTTTTAGTTGAGAGCTATCAGTTTTGCCAATTGCTAAAAGTTTTATAGTCATATGCCAAAAGTAAATCAATTTCGCAAATGGATTTGTAAATTAGCAATACAATAGATTTTACATATATGATTTCAGAAGAACAATTTAAAGAAGAGATTACATTAATCATAGCAAATGCCATTCGTGAAGATGTTGGTGATGGCGACCATAGCTCATTGGCTTGTATACCAGATACGGCAACGGGCAAGGCAAAATTGTTGGTGAAAGATGAAGGTATTATCGCTGGTGTAGATTTTGCTGAGCTTGTATTTTATTTTGTGGATCCTAATTTGAAAATAGAAGTACTAATAAAAGATGGTACGCCAGTAAATCACGGCGATATCGTGTTTTACATAGAAGGTAGTTCTCAAAGCATATTAAAAGCTGAACGTTTGGTATTGAATGCAATGCAAAGAATGAGCGCTATAGCGACCAAAACCCATATGTTCGTTAATCTATTAAAAGGAACCGGCACTAAAATTCTAGATACCAGAAAAACTACACCAGGTATTCGTGCGCTAGAGAAGTGGGCGGTAAAAATTGGTGGTGGAGAAAATCACAGATTCGCATTGTACGATATGATTATGTTAAAGGATAATCATATTGATTTTGCTGGTGGCATAACCAAGGCAATAAATAAAACCAAGAACTATCTTGAAGAAACGGGTCGCGATTTAAAAATCATTGTTGAGGCAAGAAACTTAGAAGAAATCAAAGA
>JANQUX010000472.1:0-449 GCA_030730545.1 Maribacter sp.
TTTCCATAATAGGTTATTTTGGAAGTCAATGGATATTTAAAAAAATGATTTCTAAAATTCAGTTAAACACAAGATTAGAAGACAAATTAAAAAAATATCAGTCTGCCTTACATATCAAATACGCACTTATTGAGATGCCTGCATTTATAGGTCTCTTCGCCTATTATAATACAGGTAACGCATTACCACTAGTAATCTCAATTTGTTTGTTGGCTTATTTAGCAGTGCAAAGACCAAATAAAGATAACATCATTAAAAATGTTCCATTGACCTCAGAAGAACAAAGTCAAATTCAAAGTGCATAAACAACAATTAAAATGAAAAAAACAAAAACTTTAATTTTAACCTGTATGTTATCGTTCTTAGGTTTAACCACAATTAATGCACAAGACTGGGCAGATTTAAAACATTTTGAAAAAGCTAATGCCGAAGTACCAGCTGTATCAGAT
>JANQUX010000472.1:459-1281 GCA_030730545.1 Maribacter sp.
ACTATAGGTTGGCTAAATAGTCGACCTGAGTTTTTTGAAGGTAAACCATATATTAACCGAGGTATTAGCGGACAAACTACGCCACAGATGCTTATTCGTTTTAGACAAGATGTAATTAATCTACATCCGAAAGTAGTGACTTTACTTGCAGGCACAAATGATATAGCAGGTAATACAGGTCCGTCAACCTTAGAAATGATTATGGATAATATAAAAGGGATGGCAGAACTTGCTCATGCCAACGGTATCAAAGTTATTTTATCTTCTACCCTACCTGCATACGATTACCCTTGGAAACCAGGTTTAGAACCATCAGGTAAAATCATTGCTTTAAATAAAATGATAAAAGAGTATGCCGATTCTAAAGGTCATATCTATTTAGATTATTTCTCTGCTATGGTAGATGAACGTAATGGCCTACCAAAAAAATACGCCGAAGATGAAGTACACCCAACCGTTGAAGGTTATAAAGTGATGGAACCATTGGTAGAAACAGCCATTACAGAAGCTTTAAATAAATAAAATTCAACCAAAATATTGATTCAAAAATTCAGCTTTTAAAACTAGTTAAGATTTGATTATTTTTGAAGAAATTTGATTACTATAAAAATGAAAAAAACACTATTTCTACTGGTCGCTACGGCCATGGCATGCAATTCTTCTCAAAAAACCGTTACAGATGCCGCAACCGCAGAAGCGTCATCAGTTGCATCTGAAATTTCATTTGCAGAAACAATTACTGAAGCAGAATTAAAAGAGCACTTATACATTTATGCTTCAGATGAATTCGAAGGTAGAGAAACCGGTCAACCAGGTCAGAAA
>JANQUX010000472.1:1291-2838 GCA_030730545.1 Maribacter sp.
CTGCGAGATGTGTATAAGAGACAGAGCATATATAAAAGCAGAATATGAAAAACTAGGTATACCTGCGGCTAAAAAAGATGGTAATTATTTTCAAGAGGTTCCATTAGAAATCAGTAAACTTCCTATTGGTAAGTTAAGTGTTGATGGAACTGATTTTGCTGTTGGCGAGCATGTATTAACTTTTTCAGCTGCCAACATATCAACTGACGATATCGTTTATGCAGCTTATGGAATAGATGATGAAACATATTCTAATTACAATGACCTTAATGTAGAAGGTAAGATTGTTTTAATGAAGTCAGGTGAGCCAAAAAATGCTGATGGAACCTTCGTAATTACTGGTACTACAGAAACTTCTGACTGGAGCAATATGTCAGAATCTTTGACAAAAAGAGTACAGATTGCTATGGATAAAGGTGCTATTGGTGTACTATATTACGATGCAGATAATTTCAGTCGATTTAAGCGCAGGTTCGAATCAATGAAAACAAATAATAGTGGCAGAATGGAAGTGGTAGATAATAGCGCTCCAGAATTCTACAACTTATTCATTGATCAAACACTTGCGAAAAGCTTTTTAGCAACTATCGACACTGAAGATAAGCCGCAAATTTTGAGCAAAAAATTACAATTAGATTTTGAGAGTTCTAATGATAAAATTTCATCAGAAAACGTAGCCGCTATATTAAAAGGTACTGAGAAGCCGAATGAATATTTAGTAATTTCTTCGCACTTAGACCATATAGGTATTACCGGTGATGGTGAAATAAATAATGGTGCCGATGATGATGGTTCTGGTACTGTAGCACTATTAGAAATTGCCGAAGCTTTTAAAAAAGCAGCAGATGCCGGTAACGGACCTAAAAGATCCATTGTATTCTTGCACGTTACTGGTGAAGAAAAAGGATTATTAGGTTCTCAATATTATACCGATGTAGACCCAATTGTTCCACTTGCGAATACTGTTGCTAATTTAAATATTGATATGGTAGGTAGAATAGACCCAGAACGTGAAGGAGACCGCAACTATATCTATTTAATAGGTTCAGATAAATTAAGTTTAGAACTTCATAATCTATCTGAAGAAGTAAATAAGAAATTCATGAATATTGAATTGGATTATACTTATAATGATGAGAACGATCCAAATCGTTTCTACTACAGAAGTGACCATTATAACTTCGCTAAAAACAATATTCCTATTATATTTTATTTTAACGGTACTCACGCCGATTACCACAAACCAAGCGATACGCCAGATAAAATAAACTACGACCTTTTAGAAAACAGATCTCGATTAGTTTTTTATACGGCATGGGAAATTGCTAACAGAGAAAATAAGTTGAAAGTAGACTAGCAATCAACTTTTTAGAATTTAGAGAAGCCTTGTAGTTTTTGTGATATACAAGGCTTTTTTATGATTTATACTTAAATTATGTAACTGGTCTAAAACAAAAAAGTCTTAGAAATGAATCTAAGACTTTTTATCTGCTTTTAGGGTGGAAGACCGGGTTCGAACCGGCGACCCTCGGTACCACAAACCGATG
>JANQUX010000473.1 GCA_030730545.1 Maribacter sp.
CTGTTGAAGTAGCAATGATTTATAACACGAGTTATACCGAGAATCTTCACTCTTACGTAAATAATATTAATACACACGAAGGTGGTACGCATTTATCTGGATTTAGAAGAGGTTTAACTTCTACATTGAAGAAATATGCAGATGCTTCAGGTATGTTAGATAAACTGAAATTCGAAATTCAAGGTGATGATTTTCGTGAAGGTTTAACGGCTATTGTTTCTGTGAAAGTACAAGAGCCTCAGTTCGAGGGTCAAACGAAAACAAAATTAGGTAACCGCGAGGTTTCTGCAGCTGTTAGTCAGGCAGTTTCAGAAATGTTAACGAATTATCTTGAAGAGCACCCAGACGATGCTAAAATTATCGTTCAAAAAGTAATTCTTGCTGCCCAAGCTAGACATGCCGCTTCTAAAGCGCGTGAAATGGTTCAGCGTAAGAATGTAATGAGCGGTGGTGGTTTACCTGGTAAACTATCAGATTGTTCAGAACAGGATCCAGAAAAATGTGAAATTTTTCTTGTCGAGGGAGATTCGGCAGGTGGTACGGCCAAAATGGGTCGTGACCGTAATTTTCAAGCTATTTTGCCTTTAAGAGGTAAGATTTTGAACGTTGAAAAAGCAATGCAACACAAGGTTTTTGAAAACGAGGAAATCAAAAACATGTACACAGCTTTAGGTGTAACCATTGGTACCGAAGATGACAGTAAAGCATTGAACCTTTCGAAATTAAGATATCATAAGGTAGTCATCATGTGTGATGCCGATGTCGATGGTAGTCATATTGAAACTTTAATTTTAACCTTCTTCTTCCGTTACATGAGGGAGTTGGTAGAAAGCGGACATATTTATATAGCTACCCCGCCTTTATACTTAGTTAAAAAAGGACAAAAAAAACAATATGCTTGGAGTGATAAAGAGCGTGACGAAATTGCAGATAGCTACAGTGGTGGTGTAAGTATTCAACGATACAAAGGTCTTGGTGAAATGAACGCTGAGCAATTGTGGGATACAACCATGAACCCTGAGTTTAGAACACTTCGTCTAATACAAATAGATAATGCGACCGAAACAGATCGTGTTTTCTCAATGCTTATGGGCGATGAAGTACCGCCTAGAAGAGAATTTATTGAGAAAAATGCTGTTTATGCGAACATTGACACATAAAAAATACAGTTTACACAACAAAAACCTGCGCCTACAGCGCAGGTTTTTTAGTTTTAGGTAAAATTAGAAATATGAAAAATCTATTAACTACCATTTTTGTTGGTACGTGCTTGACTGCTTCTGCTCAAGCAGATTTTAATAATGTGCTTTCGGCAGGTGTTGAAGATGCAGAAACATTTACAACAGATTATATGGCTCCGCTTTCTGAAAGTGTAGTTTATAGCATGTCTACTGGCTGGTATAATACCGCAGATGCAAAACCTTTAGGCGGATTTGAAATTTCGATTATTGGTAATATTACAGGATTTAAGAATAAAGAGGATAAGAAGACTTTTATCTTGGACCCTAACGATTATCAAAATTTAGATTTTGTAAATAACCCTGGTGTGGCAAGAGCGGTTTCAACTGCTTTAGGCGATATTTCTGGTACAGAAGTGTTTGTAGAAGGCGAGGTTTTGGGAGTAACGGTACGTGAGACTTTTGAATTGCCATCTGGACTATCTGGTGAAGGTGTCGATTTTGTGCCTTCAGGTTATGTGCAGGCAAGTGTGGGTTTGTTTAAGGGTACAGAGGTAAAGGCAAGATTTCTGCCAAAAATAGCTTACGAAGATGCGTCAATCGGTTTGTTCGGTGTTGGTATACAACACGATTTCACCAAATTATTACCTGCAGATAAAATTTTACCTGTGGCTATTTCTGCTGTAATAGGCTACACCAATATTAACGGTGATTACGATTTAACTGAGGCAAATTTAAAAGACGGAGAAAATCAAAGAATAGAGGCAGAAATTAGCAGTTGGGTATTTGGTGCCGTAGTATCTACAAAATTGCCTATTATTAATTTTTATGGAGGTGTTAATTATATTACTGGTAAATCGGTTACAGATGTATTAGGTACGTACAGAGTAACTGGTGGTCCTTTTGCTTCTGAGACATATGAAGATCCTTTTTCAATAATAAAAAAGGTAAGCGGAGTGACAGGAACCTTAGGTACTAAACTTAAGTTAGGTTTCTTTAGATTAAATGCCGAATACAATTTAGGAGAGTTTAATACCGCTACAGTGGGTATTAACTTTGGGTTTAGATAAGAAAAACCTTTTAATATTATAAAGTCCGATTGATCAGTAAAGATTCAATCGGACTTTTTTTGTGCTTTAAATAAGCGTAGGTAATTGTAATAATAAACTTTTTAATTGCTGGTTAGAAACTGCAATGGGTATAAAAAAGACTGCCCAGATCCCTCCGGACAGCCTTTTTCCCATGGCCCTGTTAAAATCGTTTATTCCCTTATTGCCAATGTTTCACCATCTTTCTTTAGAAGATAGAATCCATCTTCAGTAGCTTTAATGGTAATTACATTGTTGGGCTTGCCTTCAAGACCTTTATACTCTACAGTATAAATATCGTCTTGCTTGGACCAGTTGAAATCTGTTTTTAAGGTAATGGTATTGCCGTCAATTTCATGGTATCTTCCTAAGAACACGTCATTGAAAATCCATTCTTTACGTACGGTTTGTTTAGCAGAATTTTCTGTTGTAATAGTATTAGATTGAGACCATATCCCAATAATGGGGTCGGTATTCTGTTCTATTCTAGAACAGTTTGCAAGAAACACTATGGCGCATATCGCCAACAAAGAGAGGAACTTCTTAGTCATAA
>JANQUX010000474.1 GCA_030730545.1 Maribacter sp.
CTCCTCACTGGTGTTTACTTGAACACCGTGTGAAGTAATATGTCCAGAGCTAGGCTGGATTAAATCTAATAATAAGCTAAAAAACGTTGTTTTACCAGCTCCATTATTACCTACTAAGCCAAAACTCTGCCCTTTAGGAATTTCTAAATGTTCTATATTAAGTACTGTTTGCTTACCGTACTTCTTGGTTAATTTTTCAGTTAGTATCATGGTTGTACATTTTTAAGTTCAAAGTTTCATGTATAGTGCTAGTTTGCACTTTGACTGCGCTTAGTGTGACAGCTTATGACTTGCTTTTTCTCTTTTTTACCGTTTTCTTTTATTAATTACTGATTTCTGTTTATCGCCTACTTTTTTACTAATTACTTTTCACTAATTACTGTGTACTGCCTCCTGCAACTGCCAGCTACATCACTACCCTCTAAAAACTATCCTCTACCATCTTAACTACCCTGCCTTCTCTTTAAAACCTGCAATCATACCGTACTTCTTTTTTCTGTACTGCTCTGTTACTAGATTTAATAAGTAATTCTTCATTGCAAATCCTATAACTCCTAATACGGATAAAACAATAATAGCTGCCTCAAAAGATATAGCATAGTAAAAAATAGAAAACAATACGATGGGAGCAACCAAGACCGGAAGCATTACCAAAAACTGAGTAGCACTTGCGCCTTGCATATTCCCAAACGGACTCTGATCTAATTCTATCCTTTTTTTGTTGAATGACCCAAAATATAAAATGACCGGTATATTTACCCCTAAATTATATAATGCGCAACCAAAATTGATTGCCAAAGCATCCCAACCGAAGTAAACATAGGGCAGAGTCAATAAAAACATAAATACAACACTTACCGTAATTAAAGATACTTTAGATTCTAAATACTTACGCATAGGTATATTTTGCGACATCATCATACTATAGTAGCTACTGTCCCAAGCGGGTATAAATTGACCGAAATTACTTAAGAAAATGCCCGTCATAAAAATACCCACAAATGCTTTCATTGGCATCATACTACTGTACATGTCTTGCGTATAAAACACCAACCCGTAGAACACCATAAGCAGGGAAATATACACTTGAGATTTAGTTCTTTTATTTCGCCAAATCATTTTTAGATCAAGCTGTAAGAATGAACCCATTTCTCCAAAACGCTTTGTCCAAGCTAAATCTGACGTATTTGCTTCTACCGATTTCGATTGAAGCTTAGCATCTAGATAAATCTTATCTCGTAGGTATTTAAAATTGACATAATATATTATTCCTGCTAAAGCAATCGGAATCAATACCGTAATTGGATATGCATAGAGCGCATGAAAAACAGGTGCAAAAAACTCTTTAACAGAGAACACTCCGAAATAATCCAATGCGTACCCTAGAACAAGAATACTCCCTATCCCAATAAGAACTTTATCATTCTTATTTACAAGCAGGTTCACATAATTAATACACAACACAATTGCCATTACGCCTACTATCCATAACAGAACATTTACTGCAGGGTAGCCATTAAACAGTAATACAATTGCAAAGGGTACTATAAAGAATAGCGTCATTAAATTATATATAGATGCTGCTGATCTACCTAATATATAATGTGCAATGGTACTTTTTTTAACCGGGGTGGTCAAAAATGGTTTAATATCCATTACTGGTAATTTCTGCATGAAATACCGAAGTAATAATTCAATTAAAATCCAGTAAATGAAATACTGGCTAATGCTCCACATTGGGCTCTGATCCGGGAATATTTCTTTTAAAAGAAAGTACATTCCGCCTCCAGTTACTGCAAGCGATAAAAGCAGATATACCCCCATAAAGCCCATGAAAATTTTTATCCCAAGGCTTTTACCAAGGCTAGAGGATCTAAAAAAGGATTTCCATTGTAATGAAGAAAAACGTTTAAACATTCGGTTGGTTTTAGTATTCTGAATATAAGTAAGAAAAATCTTGAGTTTGTTACAAGATAATTGAAGATTATATTTCCAAACCACTAAAAATAGACCATAATTAATTTATCGTTTTAAAGTAAAATGCCCTGTAATTATTTGATTATCAGAATATACATATTTAAACCAATAATCTGATTCGGGAAGTGAAATTCCGTTCGAAGTTCCATCCCAACCGGAAGAATTTGGACTAATCTGTTTCAAAAATTTACCATATCTATCATAAATGAATAGTTGAGATTCAGGATACAGTTCTCTACCGATAATATTCCAATATTCATTACTGCCATCTCCATTCGGAGTAAAAAATCGTTGATACCCAATGGCAATGATATCTTCTGACAATACTCTACATTCTAATAAATCTCTCACAAACACCGTATGCTCACCAGGAAAAACAACAAACTCATTACTCGTTTTGTAATTTTCACCGTCAACCGAATACTCAAAAGGTCCCGTTCCAGTGGCGTTTATTGTAATATTTATTTGATCTGAAAATCCGTCAATCTCAACTTTCATTGTTTCTGGCGCCCCAGATGATAACACTTTAAATGATTGGGAATTTTCACAACGTACCCCGTTTGTAGTTCCGCTTACGGTTAATTGATATTCTCCTAATTCTGATACGTTAAAATTTCTGGTAGTACTTAGTTCTACACCATCTGCATTCTGCCAAGACCACGATTCAAAATCTCCTCCATCAATAACTAAAGCAGGACTATCCGGACAAATAACATAGCGTTCTTCTAAGTTTATCTGTGGTAAAGAATTGATAATAATTTCAAAGGATGTCGTGGCGTAGCAATCATCTAGATTGGTAGGTTGAACCCGGGCGTAAATAATTTCTTGATTTAATAAATT
>JANQUX010000475.1 GCA_030730545.1 Maribacter sp.
CATCACTTTTGATTTTCTCAAGCATATCTGTTGTACTTTCATAATCTACAACTTTGCCAGAATTCTGATCAATACTTCTTCTGTAGCCTTTGTAATTTGCTTGTTCTTCTGAAGGTCTCCTTTCTATATAGTAAAGTTCATCACCATAATTTTCATTGAATTGTTTTAAACTATCTTGTTTTGGAACATAGAATAAATCGGTATCTGAATGGTTAATTTGTACAGATTCGGCCAAAGGATCAATTACCAACTGCATGTATGGGTGAGCAGTAGTAAAAAAGTCAGAAATAGCTTTTTCTGCCCAAGTATCTTGATAATCCTCCGTATTATATGAAATACCGGGAAGTTTGAATTTTAGAAATTTTAATGCACTTTTTCGTAAAGAACGCATTGCATACTGTTTGCCATTGGCATCTTCTAAACGCAGTGAAAAAGACTGGTGACCACCACCTTCTTTAACTACAGATAAACCACCATATAAGGTGTCAAGTTTTACAACTGGTGCGTCTACAGGTTGTCCATAATATTTACGATAACGATCACCCCAAAGAAATGTATAAGCCGCACTTTTATTATAATCATTAGGATCATCTAAAATTGCACTCTTCTCTGTTAATTGCGAGCTTGTGCTACATTGGGTATATTCTTTTTTAGGTTCAAATTCTGGCAGAACAGACAGTTCAGTATTTTTATCAAGATTATTCTCTGAGATAAAAGTAACTTTTGAACTTCCATCCTTATAATAATCTAGTCTAGCAAACCCTCTATCTCCAAAAGCATATTGACCTTCGTATTCAATAGACCCACCTATTGCGGTAATTCTGCCGGTTCCTAGATTAGTTGCACTTTTTGTGCCTAAAGATCCACTAATGATTTGATGTATACCACCACCCTCTAACAACTGAAGACTTTCTTCATGACCCGAAACTAGTGTAATTCTATCGTTTGCCTGTGCTAACGCACTTACCGCTATTCTTAGGTAATTATATCTTCTAGAATTTACATGTTCGGGGTTAAAAGCACCTAAGTCCATTACCGTATTCTTGATTGTTCCTAAAACAGGAATTGGAGTAAGGTGGTTTTTAAGGGTTGTATGTCCGGCATAAGTGCCATTTGTAAAAATTGGGTGGTGCATTGCAATTACGATGTTTTTACCTGCCCCATCGCCAATATACCCCTCAAGTTCTTCCATAAACCTTCTACGGGTAATAATGTCTGTACATTTACTATTGATATCTTCGATTCTAGACCAATTAGATACGAACCATTTGGAGTCAACTAGTATTAGATCTAAGTCATCATTAATGACCCTATGTTCTATCGGACAACCATTATTAGGTATAACCGCAGTATTTTCTCTTGCAATGTCTTTTAATAAATTTTCAACCTTTTCGATTTTCTTAAGTTCGTAACTCTTCCATTCATTATTACCGGGTAAAAAAACGGTTTCTCCCTTAAAATTCGATGATACATCTAGTTGTGTTTTGATAAGTAGACTATCACTATCCCAGTTGTTGGTCTCTGGTGAAATATTATCTCCGGTAAATAGTAAAGTACTATTTTCTGAAGCTCGATCAAGCTCTTCTTTAAAGCGCTGTAATAATGCTTTATTTGGCAATGACGAAGAATTTCCTAATCCTCCAGCAATATAAAAAGAATAGGTCACTTCTTTTTTAGCTGTACTTTTCTCGCTATTTATATTGCTTTGTTCTTTAAATGTAGCACAGGAAGAACCTAATAGTAATAAAAATAAAATGGTAAATGTGAGATATTTTACCCAAGTTGATTGAATTGGTTGGTTGATCATATATCAATTATTAGATAATATTTTTAGTTGGTGAAAAAGATGTTCGATACGATAACACCAATTACAAGTAGTACTAGAAAAGCCACTAAAATGGTAACCCCTACTTTTGTTTTTTTATTTTTCTGAAGGATGAATTGCTGTGTATTTTCTTCAGGCTCTTTAACGAATTTTGTTTCTTCTGTTTCTTTAATCATGGGTATTATTTTTTAATGTAAACTGTTTTTTTGTTGACAAATTCTAAGATGCCTTCTCGAGATAATTCTCTACCATAGCCAGATGCTTTTGTTCCACCAAAGGGTAATCTAGGATCAGATTTTACCATATCGTTGACAAAAAATGCCCCATCTGGTATGTCAGAAATAATATCCATTGCTGCATCGATATCTTCTGTGAATAACATACTACCGAGACCTAATCTAGAATTCACTGCTTTGGTAATAGCATCTTCTCTGTTTTTAGCTTTAATAATTGCCGCCACAGGTCCGAAAGTTTCTTCTTTAAAAACCGGCATATCTTCGGTAACCTCTGTAAGAATAGTAGGAGAATAATATGCACCATTACGCATATTGCCTAACACAACCTTGGCACCTTGTTTTATAGAGTCGTTCACTTGTTTTTGAAGTTCTTCGGCTAAATCTTCACGAGCCATAACACCTATAAACGTATCTTTATTCATAGGGTCGCCACTTTTAAGTGACTTCACCTTTGCTGTAAATTTTTCTAGAAAAGAATCATATATATCTTCACAAACAATAAAGCGCTTAGCTGCGATACAGCTTTGACCTGTATTCTGCATACGTGCGGTGACCATAGTATCGATATGCTCATCTAAATCGGCATCTTCCCAAACGATACATGCATTGTTTCCGCCAAGTTCAAGAACAGATTTTTTTAAGTTCTTTCCTGCTGTACCTGCAATTGATTTACCGGCTTTTTCGCTTCCGGTTAAAGTTACCGCCTTGATTCCGTCATTGGCAATAAGCTTCTCGATTTCTTCATGAC
>JANQUX010000476.1 GCA_030730545.1 Maribacter sp.
GTATTGGTTGGCATTGGGCGTTGATGGTTTTAGATATGATATGGCAGAAATGGTTCCGGTAGAATTTTGGAGCTTTATGAATTCATCTATAAAAATGAAAAATCCCGAAGCATTTATTATGGCAGAGGTGTACAATCCAGATTTATATAGAACATATATCCATAAGGGTAAGATGGATTATTTATATGATAAGGTCGATTTTTATGACGGACTAAAACATATCATGAAAGGGTATGGTTGGTCTGATCATTTACCGGTTGTTCAGAACGGTCTACAAGATATAGAACATAACATGCTTCATTTTTTAGAGAATCATGACGAGCAACGTATCGCTAGTACAGAGTTTGTAGGTAATGCTGAAATTGGTAGACCGGCAATGGTAGTTTCTGCAACGATAAGCACATCGCCGACCATGATTTATTTCGGACAAGAAGTAGGTGAGCCAGCTGCTGAACATGCAGGCTTTGGGAGTCCGTCAAGAACATCGATTTTTGATTACATAGGTGTTCCACATCATCAAAGATGGGTAAATAATAAAAAGTTCGATGGTGGTCAATCTACGCTAGAAGAAGCTTCGTTAAGAGATTTTTACAAGCGATTGTTGAATTTTACTATTGGTAGTGAGGCTTTAATGGGTGCGTACCGCGAGATTCATTTTTACAATAAAGAAATTACTGAAAATTACAATCACCGCATGTTGTCATATGTTCGTTGGTCTGAGAATCAAAAACTGATTGTGGTTTCAAATTTTGATGTCAATGATCACTTTTCTTTCGATTTAAAATTACCGGTTGATTTAATGAATACATGGCAATTAAAAGAAGGTAATTATCATTTACATGATGTACTTTATGGTCATGAGAATTCTTTAAGAGTAGAAAATGGAGAAGGTCATGTCGCAATCAACTTAAATCCTTTAGAATCCTTTATTTTTGAATTAAAATCTTAAAACATGCTCAATAGAATCTCTCTAGCTATTATTTGTTTCACTTTAGCATCTTGTAATATGAAAGAACCGTTAGTAATTGGTCATAGAGGAGCTATGGGTCACGAAACTGAAAACACTTTGCCGTCTATTCAAAAAGCAATTGATTTGGGTGTTGATATGATAGAGATCGATGTTTTTAAAATTAAAAGTGGAGAGATTGTCGTTTTTCATGACGAAACATTAGATCGATTAACAAATGCCCCAGGTAATATTGAAGATTATTATATAGTTGACTTAAAGAAGGTTATCGTTGAAGGCGGGCATGCAATACCAATGCTACAAGATGTCTTAAAACTAATAGATAATAAAGTAGCCTTAAATATTGAGTTGAAGGGTGCGGGTACT
The DNA here is from genome assembly GCA_030730545.1 of Maribacter sp. Taxonomy (GTDB): domain Bacteria; phylum Bacteroidota; class Bacteroidia; order Flavobacteriales; family Flavobacteriaceae; genus Maribacter. The sequence goes on from JANQUX010000476.1 coordinate 1,334, forward strand.
GCAGATAAGGTCAACCATATCATGAATTACTATATTGAGCAAAGAAATTGGTCTGCAGAGAATTTTATCATCTCAAGTTTTAATTGGGACGAACTGAAGGAGATGCGTAGACATAACCCTAATGTGGCTATTGCAGTCTTGACTGAAGAAAACCCTGTAGATGCTATACCTGTAGCTAAAGAATTGAATGCCGTAGCTATAAATCCGTATTTCAAAAATCTAGATGTAGAAAAGGCAAATGAGATTAGAGAAGCCGGATTTAAAATATATACTTGGACGGTCAATGAACCTGCAGATATTGATGCAATGAAAAGTATCGCAGTAGATGGTATTATTACAAACTTTCCTGAACGTGTAAAATAATGTATGACGTTTTAGTAATTGGAGGTGGTGCGGCAGGTTTTTATGCGGCAATACATATCGCAGAAAAAAGACCAAATACTAAAATAGCGATTTTAGAACGCGGTAAAGATGTGCTGACCAAGGTGAAAATTTCTGGTGGTGGTCGCTGTAACGTTACGCACGCAGAATTCAATCCGGCAGATTTAAGCAAGAATTATCCTAGAGGAGAAAAAGAATTATTAGGTCCTTTTCATACCTATGCCAGTGGCGATACCATCGGTTTTTTCGAAGAACGCGGTGTGGCTCTAAAAATTGAGGAAGATGGCAGAATGTTTCCGGTCAGTAATTCTTCGCAGACCATTATAGACTGTTTTATTTCAGAGACAGATAGATTAGGTATTCAGGTGAAAACGCTTTGTTCGGTAAGTGGAATTGAGCAAATTGAGGAAGAAGGCACCAAGATTTGGAAGATTGCTTTAGGTGAGAGTTTTATGCACTGCAAAAAGCTCGTTTTGGCAACGGGAAGCAATCCTAAAATGTGGAAATATATTGAAACGTTCGGGCATACCATTATTCCGCCTGTACCATCATTGTTCACTTTTAATATCAAAGATGAACGTATAGCAGATATTCCTGGTGTCGCAACGCATGCCGAGGTAAACGTTATACCAAAAAAGAACTTCGGTAAAAAGACAGGAAAAACAAAATTAGATATATCTGGTTTAAACTCAGACGGACCATTATTGGTAACGCACTGGGGAATGAGCGGACCGGCTATTTTAAAACTATCTGCATGGGGAGCGAGAATTTTAGAACAGTATAATTATCAATTCAAAATACAGGTGAACTGGGTTCCGGAATATCACCAAAACGGATTATTAGAATTGTTCTTAAAAGTAAAACAGGTAGAAAAGAAGACTATTTTAAGAACCAAGGTGCTCGATATTCCGAAGCGTTTATGGGCAAACTTAGTAAAAGCATCAGGTATTGACGATACTACAACCTGGCCAGAAGTATCAAAGCAACAATTAACTTCATTAGCAGAACAGCTGACTGCTGGCATTTTTCAAGTAAATGGTAAAAGTACTTTTAAAGAGGAGTTTGTAACGGCTGGTGGTTTAGATTTAAAGG
>JANQUX010000477.1 GCA_030730545.1 Maribacter sp.
GCAATAGTATCCATTTTTGAAAGTGAAAATTCAAGAACATTATCTTTGTTCCAAACCCCGTTTTCTAAAGTTCGGTATTCGGTTTTGATAATATTGCTGTCACAAGAAGCAAAAAGCACTAATGCCAAAAAACAATAAGATATACTACGCATCCTTTTGATTCCTATTACGATTTTTGTTTTTGTTCTTATTTCGGTTCCGGTTTCTATTCTTATTCTTATTGTTGTTACCGGCACCTTTTGGTTTATCAAAACGTGTTAAGCTGTCTTGACCAACTACATTTTCGAACACTACTTTTTCTTCTACGACAATTTCCATTGCGTACATTTCTAAACTAGCAACCTTCTCTTTATTTTTATTTTTTTCTAAAATTTCATTTACCTGATCCTTAGAAAGCACATGCCAGTTAGCAGGATTATCTTTATAGGAAAACCACAGCATTTCTTTAAAAATATCGGTTTTCTGGCAAAAAGCGAGTCCTTTTTCTGTAAATAATTTGGTGTCTTGAGCAGGAAAATCTTTAAGAGCATCAACATAGACGTCTAGCTCATAATTCAAACAACATTTTAGCTTACCACATTGACCTGCAAGTTTTTGCGGATTCAATGATAGCTGTTGGTAACGTGCAGCAGAGGTACTTACCGATCTAAAATCTGTCAACCATGTTGAACAACATAACTCTCTACCACAAGAACCAATACCACCAAGTCGCTGTGCTTCTTGACGATATCCTATTTGGCGCATTTCGATACGAATACCGAATGCCTTTGCCATATCTTTTATCAGTTGACGAAAATCTACACGTTCATCGGCAGTATAATAGAACGTAGCTTTTGATCCATCACCTTGAAATTCAACATCAGAAATCTTCATTTGAAGCTTTAAGATAATAGCGATTTCACGCGCTCTTTTCTGAATTTCATCTTCTCTATCTCTACATTTTTGCCAAATATCTATGTCTTTCTGACTCGCTTTTCTATAAACTTTCGGTGCTTCTACATCAGTGAAAGATTCTTTCTTTCGCTTCATCTGAACACGTACAAGCTCGCCTGTTAAGGTAACCATACCAATGTCATAACCAGATTGTGCTTGTGTAGCAACTATATCGCCTATGGAAAGTGAAAGATTCTCTGTGTTCTGAAAAAATTCTTTTCTACTATTTTTAAATCGTACTTCAACAAAATCGAATGGTCGTTCCCCATTAGGGAGCGACATATTTGAAAGCCAGTCAAAGACTGTCAGTTTATTGCAACCATCTGTACCGCAAGTACCGTTATTCTTGCATCCCTTTGGTTGTCCATCCTTACCGGTAGAACAACTACTACAACTCATATTATATATATTGGTTTGGTCGAATCTTATAAAATTCACCAAAAAAGGTTCATAAAAAACTTATAGGTAAAGATACAGTTTTTTTAATGTGAAATAAAAGTGAAATTAGTGGTGTCGGTTTTAAATAGTGACTTTGCCAATCAATCAAGACCTTTTCAAAAACATAAAAAGACAGCGAAAAACGCTGTCTTTTTATAGAGTATCGTATTATTTAATGACTTAAGCCTAATTAAGTAAGAAAGCCTACTTTTTAAACTTTAGCACTTCTGATCTTCCTTTTTTAAATATCTTATTACTTACAACCTTGCCTTTTCTGAGTACTTTTTGCTCTTCAAAAGGTAATTCATGAACCTCTTTACAGGCATCTGAACAACAATTATTCATTTTTTCTGCACAAGATGGGCATTGAATAAATAATAAATGACAAGCTTCGTTGGCACAATTTACATGTTCATCGCAAGCTTCGCCACATTGGTGGCAATTGGCAATTACATCATCGCTAATACGCTCTCCTCTTCTATGGTCAAAAACAAAATTCTTACCCTTGAATTTATTTTCAAGATTATTTTTCTCTACTTGTCGGGTGTATTCAATAATTCCGCCTTCTAGCTGATACACCTGCTCAAAACCTTTATGTTTGTAATAGGCACTCGCTTTTTCGCAACGTATTCCGCCTGTGCAATACATTACCAATTTTTTATCTTTCTTGTGATCCGCCAAATCGCGTTCAATAATATCTAATGAATCGCGAAATGTATCAACATCTGGTGTAACCGCGTTCTTAAAATGTCCGATTTCACTTTCATAATGGTTTCGCATATCTACGAGAACCGTATCTGGATCCTCAATAAGTTCATTAAACCTTTCGGCATCAACATGAATTCCTTTATTGGTGACGTCAAAAGAATTATCTTCTAAACCGTCGGCTACTATTTTGTGTCGCACCTTAACTTTTAATTTCAAAAAAGAAAGATTGTCTTGCTCAATAGCAATATTCAAGCGCACATTTTCAAGAAAAGAAATACTATCTATATGTTCTTTGAATACTTGAAAATTTTCTGCTGGCACAGAAAGTTGGGCATTTATACCCTCATGGGCAACATAAATTCGCCCAAGAACATCCATATCGTTCCAGTTAATGAAAAGGTGATTTCTAAAAATGTTGGTATTACCAATGTGTGCATAGGTATAGAAAGAGATAGTAAGGCGTTCCTTACCCGCTTCTTCAATTAAAGCTGCTCTTTCTATTGCACTTAACGTATTGTACAGTTGCATGCTATACTAATAATTTAAGTCTGCCAATGACAGAAGGTTTATAGAAAAATTTCGAAGGACAAAAATAATGAAAATGCGCCTATTTTATTACCGTTAACCACATTATAATCTAAAAAAGAGCCCTGTGGACCACAAGACTCTTTTATCGACTATTCCATTTCAATTCTTTTTCATAGCATTCTTAAAGAATACAAA
>JANQUX010000478.1 GCA_030730545.1 Maribacter sp.
ACAATATCGCCCCAAAAGCGACAGAAGACCGGAAGGCAATTTTAAAACAAGCTTTTGCAGGTTTACTTTGGACGAAGCAATACTATAACTACGAAGTTGAAAAATGGCTAGAAGGTGACTATAAAACCACTCCGCCGCCAAAAGAAAGATTAGATGGCCGTAATAGCCATTGGAAAACATTACGAAATCATGATATACTTTCGATGCCAGATGCCTGGGAATATCCTTGGTATGCTGCATGGGATTCTGCTTTTCACTGCGCATCGTTCGCTTCTATCGACCCAGAGTTTGCCAAAGACCAGTTACTATTGTTTACCAAAGAATGGTACATGTCGCCTAACGGACAGATACCTGCTTATGAATGGAATTTTAGTGATGTGAATCCGCCGGTACAGGCATGGGCGACCCTAAAAATATATGGTACCGATAAATCTATTACCGGCGTGCCCGATATCAAGTTCTTAAAACGAATGTTCAATAAACTCAATTTGAACTTTAACTGGTGGGTAAATCGTTTAGATAGAAATGACAACAATGTTTTTCAAGGCGGATTTTTAGGACTTGATAATATCGGAGTTTTCGATCGCAGCCATGGTGTACCCGGTGGTGGTATATTAGATCAAGTAGACGGTACCGCTTGGATGGCCATGTACAGCTTGAATATGCTTGAAATCAGCTTGCGAATTGCTGAACATGACGATTCTTATGAAGATATGGCGACGAAGTATTTCGGTCACTTTATATTCATTGCAGAAGCGTTGAACAAAATGGATACCGATAAAGCCAACACTTGGGACGATGCCGAAGGTTTCTTCTATGACCGTTTAATTTTACCTGACGGGCAATCGACTACTATAAAAGTTCGATCTATAGCCGGCATGCTGTCATTGGCAGCTGTACTTACCATTAAGAAAAGTGTACTAGATAAATTCCCAAAATTTAAGGCAAGTGTTCTTTGGTTTAAAAAGTACCGTGCAGAGAATTTAAAATATGAAGTGATACAGCAGTATGAAGAAAATGGTGATCTTTTATTGTCTTTGGTTCCAAAAGACAGAATGCAAAAATTGGTTGCCGCACTTTTAGATGAAAAAGAATTTTTGAGCGACTATGGTATCAGATCTTTATCCAAGGTGCACGAGAAAGCCTATCAAATTCATATCGCTGGAGTAGATTATTCTATCGATTACGAACCTGCAGAATCTACCGTATCGCTCTTTGGAGGTAATTCTAACTGGCGCGGACCTATTTGGATGCCCATGAACTACCTATTTATTCAAGCATTGCGAGAATACCAATGGTATGATGGCAATGATTTTCTTTTTGAATACCCTACGGGAAGCACGAAACTGCTGAATCTAAAACAGGTTAGTGATGAATTAAGCAAGCGTCTTATAAAGATGTTCGAGAAAGATGCCAATGGCAACCGTGCGATCAACAAGAACTACGAGAAATATTACCAAGATCCTAATTTTAAGGATTTGATTTTATTCTACGAGTATTTTCACGGAGAAAACGGTCGTGGTTTAGGTGCAGCTCATCAAACAGGTTGGACGGCTTTAGTCGCCAACCTAATTGAACAGCTAGACGAAAAATAGTTCTAATTGACTATCATAAAAGTTAAGATACCGGCAACGTAGCCAATAAACGCCAGCAACGATATATTCTTTAAGTACCACATAAAATCAATTTTAAGGATGCCCATTATGGCAACACCTGCTGCTGATCCAATGATAAGAATACTACCGCCTGTACCTGCGCAAAAAGCAAGTAGTTCCCAGAAATCAGAATCTGGCGGATACGTTTCTAGACTATACATACCCATAGTACCTGCAACCAATGGCACGTTATCTACAATAGAAGACAAAACCCCTATGATGGAGTTAACCGCGTAGATACTATCAAAATTAGCATCTAACAAACGAGACATATCGGCTAAATGCCCGGCGGACTGTAGTGCCCCAACTGCCACTAATATCCCTAAAAAGAATAGGATACTTGGTGTGTCAATTCTTCTTAATACATTAGAAATTGCTAAGGTTTTCTTCTCTTCGATAGTCTTGTTTCTATGTAAAATTTCGGTGGTTATCCAAACTAAGCTCAACCCTAACAGAACACCCATAAATGGTGGCAAATGGGTTATAGTTTTAAATATTGGTACGAATAATAGCGCACCAATACCTATAGAAAACACAAGGTTTTTGTCAAAATTACTCACCTCAAATCCGTGAGAGTACACATCATCAATTTCTGTAGATTTAGCGATATCGCCTTTAAATCGAAATGACATAATTGTCAAAGGCACTAATAAGCACGCCAAACTCGGCAAGAATAATTCTTTAATAATATGCATGGCGGTTACCTGACCACCGATCCAAAGCATAATGGTGGTTACGTCGCCAATAGGTGACCAAGCACCACCTGCGTTGGCGGCAATAATTAAGAGTCCCGCGAACATCCACAAATCTCTCTTTTCATGTATGAGCTTACGAAGTAAGGCAGACATTACAATTGCCGTTGTAAGGTTATCTAATACAGCAGACAGAAAGAAGGTCAATAGACACAATATCCACAATAATTTTACACGATTAGTGGTCGTGATCCTATCTGTAATTACAGAAAACCCTTCATGGGCATCGATAATTTCGACAATAGTCATAGCGCCTAATAGAAAAAATAAAATTTCTGCAATTTCGCCTAAATTCTCTCGTAGACTTTCGGTTACAAAATGTATAGATTCATTACCTGGCATATCGGCAATAAACACATCTCGACCCAGAATATAAACAACCCAACACAAGGTAC
>JANQUX010000479.1 GCA_030730545.1 Maribacter sp.
GCCTACAGGCATGTTCCGAAACCAAAAAAGAAGAAACTCAATCTGAGCTTTTTGCAAGTATCGATACCGAGATCAAAGCAAATTCAAAAGGTTACAGCACATTAAAAGAAGCAACCGAAACTATTGGTCATAGACTAACGGGATCTACAAACGGAGTAAAAGCAGAAGAATACACCTATAATAAATTTAAAGAATACGGTTTTGAAGACGTAGCCTACCAAACTTTTGAAGTAGAGGCTTGGGCAAGAGGTGAAGTTTCTTTACAAATTAATGATGAAGATGTTAAAGTAGTAACCCTTGGTCATGCCCCTATCAAGGCAAATGTTACAGGTGAAATAGTTGACATGGGCAATGGACTAGATGCAGATTATACTGCTAACCCAGATGCGGTAAAAGGAAAAATCGCTTTAGTATACATTTCTATTTTACCAGACAGTGAAGAAGGTTTAAGCAACTTACACAGAAGTGAAAAAACAGCCCTAGCAATTAAATACGGTGCTATTGGTATTATCATTTTTAATCAAGTTGACAACGGAGTTCTATTGACAGGTACTGCCTCTGTAACTGGAGAGTTGATTCCGATTCCTGCTGTGTGTATTGGAAAAGAAGATGGCATGGCATTGAAAGAAACGTTGAAAACTAAAAAAGCAACAGCCAAAATTGACATGACCAATACGAGTGATGTCATCAAAGCAAGAAACGTAGTCGCAACATTGCCAGGTACTGAAATTCCGCAAGAAGAAATTATTATTGGCGGGCATTTAGATTCTTGGGATTTAGCGACTGGCGCCATTGATAATGGTATTGGGTCTTTTGCAGTTTTAGATATTGCAAGAGCTTTTAAGGCAAATAACCTTCACCCAAAGCGTACCGTGAAATTCGTAATGTTCATGGGCGAAGAGCAAGGACTACTTGGTTCTAAATATTTAGTAGCACAAGCTATTGAAAACAACACTATTGAGAACATTAAATACATGATGAACTTAGATATGTCTGGTAACCCAATTGGTATGAATGCTGGCGGAAAGTTAGATGACGAAAAATTCTTTACAGATTTAGGTGCTGCTATTCAACAACAAGATACCATTTACCAAAATACATTTTCTAATAAATCTGGTTTACATAGCGACCACCAACCTTTTATGTTAGAAGGTGTGCCGATTTTATCTGTAAACAGTAATCTAGACCGTTCTATTTACGGCTGCTACCATTCTGACTGTGACGATTTTAATTTGGTAAATGAAGACCACATGAAAAACACCGCTCGTTTTGGTACGATGATGCTTTATGCTGTAGCAAATGCTGATAAATTACCTGCCACAAAAATGGATAGTGAAACGACAAAAGAGTTCATGATCAAGAACGACTTAAAAGAGAAATTGATCATTGGCAACGACTGGAAATGGGAAGAATAAATTCACTTAAAAGAATAATTATAAAGCAGGGTTTTGTTCCCGCACTACTCTGCTTTTCTTTTTTAACAGGATGTTCGCAGCATACTGAAGAAAAATCGGTTAACTATTTTGATATTGTTCGCCCAGAATTTACGGGTCAACTTGCTTATGAAACTACAGACTTTGTAGAAGATTATTGGCGTGTTGTAGGCAATACAGGCTTTAATAAAACCATTTACTTAATTGTAGATAGTTTACGAGCTTCAGGTTATGTGGTTGAGGGGAAGGCAAAAGATAGTGACCGATTGACCTACCGTATTGAAAAACGGAAAATGACCCACCAAACATGGGAACCTGTATCTGCTTCATTACAAATTATTGGCAACGACAAACCGCTCTTACTTTCAGAAACGAATCGGAACATGACCTATTTGAATTCGGCCTCTACGCCTAAAAAAGGAGTAACTGCTGAAGTCAAACAGATAGAATCTCCTAGCGATTTAGAGCGTGTTTCCGTAAAAGGTAAAATAGTATTTGCAGAAATGAGTGTCAGACGATTGTATAAACTAGCGATTGCAAAAGGTGCCATTGGTATTCTCACTTATGACAATCCTGATTATTTACAACCCAAAAAAAACAAAACGTCTATACAATTCAGAAGTCTTCCATCTCAAGATGATGCTGATTTTTGGGGCATTGCACTATCCTACGAAGCGAAAGAGAAACTAAAAACACAGCTTCAAAAAGGTAAAACAGAAGTTTTGGTTAACATTCAGACTAAAAGATACCCATCCGAAGAACTAACAATTATTGCAAATATAAAAGGCAGCGAATTACCAGATGAGCGTTTGGTATACAGCGCTCATATTCAAGAACCAGGTGCAAATGACAATGCTACGGGCGTAGGCGCTCAGTTAGAAATGGCTAAAACAGCTGCGAAATTATTCGCCGAAGGTAAAATAAGTTTTAAAAGAACGATGACCTTTTTATGGGGTGATGAAATTATTTCTACTCAACGATATATTCAAGAAGATAGCGAACGTGCAAAAGGAATAAAATGGGGAATTAGTTTAGACATGGTCGGCGAAAATACTGCAGTAACAGGTGGTACATTTCTAATCGAAAAAATGCCAGACCCAAGTGCCATTTGGACCCGTGGAAAAGATAAACACAGTGAATGGGGCGGCGAAGTTTTGAAATTAGAAGATATGAAACCGCATTATTTGAACGATTTTATAATTTCTACGTTCAAAGAACAGGGCGAATATGCCAATTGGGTAGTCGAAACCAATCCTTTTGAAGGCGGTAGTGATCATACTCCGTTTTTAGAAGCCGATATTCCAGGACTTTTACTTTGGCACTTTACAGATCAATTTTACCATACCGATAATGACCGTAT
>JANQUX010000480.1 GCA_030730545.1 Maribacter sp.
CCTTTAAAAAATGCTGGCGTTTGTCGCTCATGGTCGCTCCGACCAAATCAGGACCACCATTTTTTATAACCCGAACAGGATTACCACAAGTATGCGCATCGATACAAACAAAAGTGCTACTAGACATAATGCTTTATTTAGTTTTGTTGATATATGCGTTGACCCTACGTTCTAAAATAGGTAAGGTAACAGTACCTTGCTCCAGAATAACTTCATGAAAATCACGAATATTAAATTGACTACCCAATTCCTTTTCTGCTTTTTTTCGAAGCTCTCGTATTTTCAATTCTCCCATTTTATAAGAAAGTGCCTGTCCAGGCCATGCAATGTAACGATCGGTTTCTGTATTTATCTCATGTTCAGACAAGGCTGTATTCTTCAACATAAAATCTACAACCTCGCTCCTGCTCCACCCTTTTACATGAATACCGGTATCAACTACCAATCTACAAGCACGCCACATTTCGTAAGTCAATTTACCGAACTCTTCATAAGGTGTGGTGTAGATACCAAGCTCGTTACCTAAAAACTCGGTGTACAAAGCCCAGCCTTCACCGTAGGCAGATAAATACATATTTCTTCTAAATTGGGGAATACTATCGCCTAATTCTTTATTTAAACTACCCTGTAAATGATGACCAGGCACAGCTTCATGGGCAGTTAACGAGGGTAACGTATACAAAGTTCTACTCTCTAATTTATAGGTGTTTACCAAATAAAAACCTGGCTGATCTTCTGATGAAGGTGGTGAATAACGGCCAGCAGTGTACTTTGGTGCAATGGCATCTGGTACTTTTTTTACCCCGTATGGTCTACGTGGTAATGTTTTAAAAAATTTAGGTAGTTCTGCATCAATCCGTTTGGCAATATCTCGGGCATGCATTAATAGTTCATCTCCCGTCGTTGCATAAAATTGTGCATCTGTCCGTAGAAAATTTAGAAAATCAGAAAAACTGCCTTCAAAATTGACCTGCTTAATTATCGCTTCCAGCTCAGACTTGATTCGTGCCACTTCAGATAAACCGATAGCATGAATATCATTTGCTGTATATTCAGTAGTCGTTGTATAATAATTAATTCTATTCTGATAAAATGCAGTACCATTTGGTGTTTCTGAAACCCCGATAGTTGTTCTGGTATTGGGTGTATAATCGGTTTCAAAAAAAGTTTTAATCTTTTTAAAAGCAGGCACCACTTTTTCTTTTATAAGAACCTGAGCCGCATTGGTAACAGAATCTTGCTGCTTTTGGGTCATTGCTGCAGGTAAATCAGTAATCGGGGAATAAAAACTGCTTTGGGTATAATCGCTTACAATATGCGTATCATAAGTAGATTCATACCCGTTAAAAATTATTTTAGGCTGAGATAGGCCTTGTTTTAGACCTTCTTTTAACAAAACCAAATGCTCATCGACATATTGTGGTATGGCGCTAAGCATATTCAAATAATCTTTTGCTCCTTGATAAGTAAGAATTGGTTTAATACGATAGTTTAGATTTAAATGAAAGCCTTGATCTGCCTGAATAGGATTTAGATACATTTTATAAGTAAACTCATCTATACTATTCTGAAGCTGAAATCGCAACAGCTCTTTAGATATAAGTTCAGTTTCTGAAAGATCGGTTTCACTCAACTTTTTTAGAGACCCAAGTTGTTTTTCTGCAAACTCGGCATTCTTGCGCTCCAGCGATTCTTGGTACACACCCAACGGAAAGTCAGCGCTGTCATATGCACTATAATCTTCAACTTCTTTAATTAGTAAGGTTAATTCTTCTGAAGAACTTTGGGCTTGACCGTAGACTAAAACGCATACTAACGAAATAAACGCCAAAACATATTTTAATCTACAGTCCAACCTTTTCATAATTCTAATTTTTAGTATAGACGCCTTCAACAAGACGTGTAATTTTAAGCGGATTCTCATTTTGCAATGCCAATGGTAATAATCTATTTGGCCAGTCTTGAAAAGAAACCGGGCGCACCCATCTCTTTATCGCCGATGTACCAACAGACGTAAAACGCGCATCTGTAGAAGCAGGGAATGGACCACCATGAACCATAGAAGAATTCACTTCTACACCCGTTGGCACACCATTGAACAAAATTCTACCTACTCTACTTTGCAAAGCATCTATGATACCCGCATGTGCAGCCAAATCTTCTTCAGAACCTAAAACAGTACCTGTCAACTGACCTTCTAAATGATTTAAAATGTTTTCCATTTCGTCAGTATTTTCACATTCTACCACAACTGAGAAAGGACCAAAAACCTCTTTATGCAAATTTGTATTTGCTAAAAAATCGGCACCGCTAACTTTTAAAATAGAAGGTTGTGCTGTATTCGGATTTGTAGCTTTTTTATAATCTGCTGTTACGGTAATTCCTTTTTGGGCAGATAGCTCTTTTTTGCCTTCGTTGTATTTTGCATATATATTCGGATGCAGCATACATGTTGGCTCTAATTTTAGAATTTCTTCGGATAAGGTGTTGATGAAACTATCTAAATTTGTTCCCTTCAGCCCTAATACTAACCCCGGATTGGTACAAAATTGCCCTGCACCCATGGTTATTGAAGAAGCATATTTAGTAGCCCATGCATCACCATCATTCTCTAGTGCAGATGGAAGTAATACTACAGGGTTAATACTGCCCATTTCTGCAAATACAGGAATTGGCTCATCTCTTTCGTTCGCTAATTTATAAAGTGCCGTACCGCCATTTATACTACCTGTAAACCCAACAGCTTTTACTTTTGGATGTTTCACCAACTGCTGACCTACTTCTATACCGCT
>JANQUX010000481.1 GCA_030730545.1 Maribacter sp.
GCCTATTCGTTCTATATTGATTCCTGGTTTTGATGAAGTAAAAAAAGTTTCCATTGAAGCTGGTGCTCTAGGCTCTGGTATCTCTGGATCCGGACCTTCAATTTTTGCTTTTAGTAAAGGTGAACAAACAGCAATTAAAGTTGGCGAAGCAATGAAAACGGTTTACGATAAAATCGGTATTGCTTACGAAATACATGTATCAAAAATTAATATGGAAGGCGTTAAACTTTTATAAGTTTAACAGCAGTACATTAATAACAATTAAAAATATGCAGCTTGAAATTCTATAGTTTAAACAATATAGCACCCGAAGTTTCTTTTGATACTGCCGTAATCAATGGTATTGCACCTGATAAAGGTTTGTATTTTCCGGAGGAAATTAGTGCGTTACCAAGTTCTTTTTTCGAGAATATTGAGAGCCTAGCTAACGAAGAAATTGCTTTTACCGCAATACAACAATTTGTATCGGGTATTGTTCCAGACGATGTATTAAAGACTATTTTAAAAGAGGTGTTGGATTTTGACTTCCCTGTAGTTGAAATCACTCCCAATATTGGAACTCTAGAGCTTTTTCATGGTCCGACGATGGCATTTAAAGATGTTGGCGCTCGTTTTATGGCACAATGTTTAGGCTATTTTTCAAGGTCTACGAAAAATGAAGTAACCGTACTTGTAGCTACGTCTGGTGATACTGGTGGTGCCGTTGCTAATGGCTTTCTAGGTGTTGCAGGTGTGAATGTAGTTATACTCTACCCTAGCGGAAAAGTAAGCGATATTCAAGAAAGACAGTTAACTACTCTAGGTGAAAATATTACCGCTTTAGAAGTTGATGGTACTTTTGATGATTGCCAGGCTATGGTAAAGAATGCCTTTTTAGATAAAGAACTTCTTGATCGTATGAAATTGACTTCAGCAAATTCAATTAATGTTGCTCGTTGGTTGCCACAGTTATTTTATTTCTTGTTTGCTTACAAACAGGCGAAATCTAAAGGTAAGGAAATTGTATTCTCTGTACCTTCTGGTAATTTCGGTAATATATGTGCTGGCTTAGTTGCTCAGCGATTAGGCATGCCTGTAAAGCACTTTATAGCTGCTACAAATGTGAACGATACCGTACCGCAGTTTATGCTAACAAAAGAATACACTCCCAAACCATCTACAGCAACTATTTCTAATGCTATGGATGTTGGCGATCCTAGTAATTTTATAAGAATAAGACATTTTTTTCAAGATGATTTTGAAGCATTGAAAAAGAATCTTTCTTCTTATCCTTTTGATGATAATCAAACTAAAGAAGCTTTAAAGGAAATCTACAATATCAACGGATATGTTGCTGATCCTCATGGGGCTGTCGGTTACTTGGGCTTGAAAAAATATCAAGAACAACACCCTGATACTTATGGTATTTTCTTAGAAACGGCACACCCCGTAAAGTTCTTAGATATTGTTGAAGAAACACTTCATGTAAAATTAGAAATCCCTGCACAGATTCAAAAAGTAATGGGGAAAGACAAAAAATCAACTCGAATTTCGAACTATGAAGAATTGAAAGTTTTTCTAAGACAATAAAAAAGATCTATTAAAATAACATCATAAAAAAGGCGAACAACAATGTTCGCCTTTTTTGTATTTAATTCAATTTATTTCTTAAGAAACAAAAATTAATTTGAATCGTGCGTATTGTCTAAACGATAAAAAGTAACGATATCTCCATCGTCGTCGTTACCCGTATTATTTTGAGTATAAATCCCTGCTTTAAAATACATCCATTCGTCAGCAAGTTCATAACCACTGTTTAAAGTATTCATATCTACGGTCGTCTCTGCTATCAAAGGCCCATCTGTATCACCTCTGAAAATACGTACGATAATATCCTCATTGTCATTGACAATTTCATAAGAAAACAATTCATCTAACTTTATACCATCGTCAGGACCATTACCGCTACAATCCTCATCACCAATTAAATTAAAGGTGACATCGTTACCATCTCGTATTTCGTGTTCTAAATAAAGACAACCAAATTCGGCATTTGGCAATTTTCTATAATATAATCTTGCTGGTTCATCGCTAGATGCATGAATTTGACCAATAACTGTTCTTCCTGGATGTAATCCACTTCCAGTTGTAGTTACTTGGTTAACTCGCAACGTAGCAGTTAATGAACCGTTTCTACCTGCATGATTAGTTCCTGTCGGCTGATAACCAAGGGCCCAATTGTTTCCATTTGCTCCTTGAGTAGAAAAACTTGTATTGCCCTTACGTAACATTTCACGAAGTTCAGAGCGTGTAAATGATGTATTCTGACTGGTACGAGCACCACCAATAGTAGATACAAAACGCATACCTCCATCTGTGTGTGTAAAAAAGAATGGGCGCGAATCACTTGTTGCAAGGGGATCCCAGTTTAACTCTCCAAATCGTTGAGAAAAACCATCATCTTCATCCACGGCTGGGGTATCTATTGCCCAATCAGATAAATCAAAATTTTCCCATGGTTCTAGATTAGCACTTAAACCAAAAATTTCATCTACAGTTTCCTCACTACCGTCTGGTTCTGCATTTGTGCCCTCTTCTTCAACAGGTACTTCTGGTTCTTCAACAACTTCTTCTTCTGGTGTTTCTTCTGGTCCGTCGTCACTTGAACAACTAACTATCAATTGTGAAAAACATAATGTAGCTACAATTATTAATTGTAGTTTGAAACCACGTTTTAAATACTTCATATTAAAATTTTATTAAATAGTTCATGTATTAATTGTAAAGTATAACATAGCCTTACAAAAAAATTAAATATAAGGTAAGGTTAAAATTACTAAAAGCAAGAGGTTACATGATAAAACACAAGTATTTTCGATAAATTTGCTTCGTATAAATTAAAGAAGATGAAAAATACTGCGCTTACCACAACTCACGAATCTCTTGGTGCCAAAATGGTTCCATTTGCTGGTTATAATATGCCCGTTTCATACGAAGGTGTTAATGCCGAACATGAAACCGTACGTAAAAGTGTGGGAGTTTTTGATGTATCGCACATGGGCGAGTTTCTAATCTCTGGTCCTACTGCCTTAGATTTAATTCAAAAAGTATCATCTAACGATGCCACAAAATTGACTATTGGTAGAGCACAATACAGTTGTCTACCAAATGAAACCGGTGGTATTGTTGACGACCTTATCATTTATAAAATTAAAGAAGAACAATATTTACTGGTGGTCAACGCTTCAAATATTGAAAAAGACTGGAATCATATTTCATCTTACAACGATGAATTCAATGCAGATATGAAAAACATATCTGAAGGGTATTCGCTTTTAGCTATTCAAGGTCCTAAGGCTGTTGAATCAATGCAATCTTTAACTTCTGTCAATTTAGCCGATATTAAATTCTATCACTTTGAAGTTGCCGATTTTGCAGGTATAGATAATGTAATTATTTCTGCAACAGGATATACCGGTTCTGGCGGATTTGAAATTTACTGTAAGAATGACGAGGTAAAACAAATATGGGATAAGGTTTTTGAAGCCGGAGCAGATTTTGGAATTAAACCAATCGGACTAGCAGCTAGAGATACCTTACGTTTAGAAATGGGATATTGTCTTTACGGTAATGATATTGATGACAATACATCGCCTATTGAAGCTGGTTTAGGTTGGGTAACAAAATTCAATAAGGATTTTGTTAACTCTGCAGCTTTGGAAAAAGAAAAACAACACGGACCTGAACGCAAATTGGTAGCTTTTGAATTAGATGAACGTGGCATACCTAGACATGGTTATGATATTGTTGATGGTCATGGCAAAACTATAGGCGTAGTAACTTCTGGTACTATGTCACCGTCTATGGGCACTGGTATCGGCTTAGGTTATGTTCCGCCTATATTCTCAGATGTAGGTAGCAAAATCAATATTCAAATTCGTAAAAACGCCATACCGGCTACTGTTGTTAAGTTACCATTTTATAAAAGTAAATGATAGATTTTCAAGGTGTTCTTGTCGCCATTAACGAAGCTGCAAACAATGAAAAGGAAAAAGGAAAAAGCGCAGATTACATTCCTGAATTAGCAAAAGTTGATTTAAATAATTTTGGTATCCATCTTATAGATATTCAACAAAAAAACTTTTCTGCCGGTAATTCAGATGAACGTTTTTCCATTCAAAGTATTTCGAAAGTATTAAGCCTTTCTATGGCATTAAGCCTCATTGGAGAAAATGTTTGGGAACGTGTAGATGTAGAACCCTCTGGCGACCCTTTCAATCATTTGTCATTGTTAGAATTGGAAAACGGAATTCCTAGAAATCCGCTAATAAATCCTGGTGCAATAGTTATTGCAGATATTTTGGTTTCTCAATTAAAAAATCCGAAGGAAGATTTTCTAGCATTTGTACGAAATATAGCGAATGATGACACCATAGCTTATGATCTTGATGTAGCCAAATCTGAAAAACGAACGGGATTTCGGAATTTTGCAGCCGCTAACCTCTTAAAATCTTACGGAAACCTGAACAACGACGTAGATGTTGTTTTAGATTTCTACTTTCATCAATGTTCGCTTAGTATGAGTTGTGCGCAATTAACAAGTACCTTTTTCTTATTTATTAATCATGGCAAATGCAAACGAAATAATATCTTTTTAACCAAACCGCAAGTAAAACGTATTAATGCCTTAATGCTAACTTGTGGGTTTTACGATGAATCTGGTGAATTTGCTTTTGAAGTGGGACTACCCGGTAAAAGTGGTGTTGGCGGAGGTATTGTTGCATTACTACCTAATAAATTTTGCGTAGCAACCTGGTCTCCGGGACTTAACAAAAAAGGAAATTCTAAATTGGGAATGCTTGCATTAGAGAAATTAACTACAGAAACTGAACTTTCCATTTTTTGAAACTAGAAACTAAAAAAATATTGATTCTTGGCGGAAGCGGATTCATAGGTAATGCGATCTACAAAGAGCTTTGTAATTATTTCGATACTTATGGCACCTTTTGTCATGCCGCAAATTCATTTTCCTCTAACAAACAATTTGTACATTACAATTTAGAAGAAGATGATATTGTCGAGGTTTTAGAAACCGTTAAGCCACAAGTAATAGTTTCAGCATTAAGAGGAAATTTTGCTGCTTTAGTAATCGCGCACAATCATATTGCCGAATATATTACTAAAGAAGACTGTAAAATTTATTTTATATCATCTGCCAATGTTTTTGATACCTACAGTAAATACCCATCTTATGAAATGGATAAGACTTTGTCTGAAAGTGTTTATGGTAGACTAAAAATAAAAATTGAAAATATGCTTCTTAGGTTACCAAAAGACAAAATGGCGATACTAAGAGTACCAATGGTATTTGGCAATAGCTCGCCCAGAGTTAAGCAAATGAAAAAGGCTATTTTAGAAAATGAACCTATTGAGGTATTTCCAAACCTGATATTAAATGTCACCAATGATGATAAGCTTACTCAGCAAATTCATTACCTTATCAATAGAAATAAAACGGGTATATACCATTTAGGCAGTAATGACCTAACGCATCATGAAGATTTTATTAAAGAAGTTTTAGAACGCGTAGGTAGTTTTAATACTATTATAAAAAGGGTTTATACCACTAATGAAGATAGGTATTTGGCAGTCTTACCAAAGACTAATAAATTACCTAAAAATTTACAGTTTACTTTTCAAGATATTATTGACCATCATGTTTTAAATTAGTAACAATTATGAAAGAAATGGAAAAATTTACTGACCAGCAAATAGCGGACTATTTGGGTCAACTTGACGGATGGGAGTATGTGGATGGCGCCATAGAAACCACTTTTGAATTTAAAAATTTTAAAGAAGCCTTTTCTGTAATGACGCGTATTGCCTTTGAATGTGAAGCGCAAGGTCATCACCCAGACTGGAGCAATGTGTACAACACTGTAAATATTCGTTTGAACACTCACGATGCTAATGGAGTTACCGAAAAAGATTTTGTTCTAGCTAGAACTATAGAAGATATAATAGAAAGTGAATTTTAATAATCAATACTAATTACTTACTGGTTGTTTAGAAAATTCAATTTAATGATATCTGAACATTGCCCGTTTTTGTACATTTGTTTAAAATAATTTACCATGGGAAGAGCTTTTGAATTTAGAAAAGCACGTAAAATGAAAAGATGGTCAGCAATGTCTAAAGCCTTTACACGTATAGGCAAAGATATTGTGATGGCCGTTAAAGAAGGTGGACCAGATCCAGATGCCAATTCTCGACTTAGAGCGGTTATTCAAAATGCTAAGGCTGTAAATATGCCTAAAGACAATGTTGAACGTGCTATAAAAAGGGCTAGTGATAAATCTTTAGGTGATTATAAAGAAGTGCTTTTTGAAGGCTATGCCCCACATGGTATTGCCATTCTTGTTGAAACCGCTACTGATAACAATACAAGAACCGTTGCAAATGTTAGAAGTTATTTTAACAAGTGCAATGGAAATATGGGTACATCAGGTTCTGTAGAATTCATGTTCGACCATACCTGTAATTTCAGAATACCTGCAGAAGGTCTGGATCCTGAAGAATTAGAATTAGAATTAATTGATTTTGGTGCAGAAGAAGTATTCGTAGATGAAGACGGAATTTTAATTTACGGACCGTTCGAAAGCTTCGGTGCTTTACAAAAAGAATTGGAGAATCGTGAGATTGAAATTTTATCATCAGGCTTTGAAAGAATTCCGCAAGTAACAAAAGCACTTACCGAAGAAGAGGCTGCTGATGTGGAAAAACTTTTAGAAAAATTAGAAGAAGATGATGATGTGCAGAATGTATATCATTCTATGGAAGAATAAACTTCTAGATATTTATATAAAAAAAGGAGACCTATTTGGTCTCCTTTTTTGGTTTTTCTAGTTAATCAACTTTACTGTCGCTGAATCAACATTTGTTTTTGATATTTGAAAAATTATAATAAAACTATATCTCACATATGCTTTCCATCAACCCCATCAAAAAAGGCATGATACTCTTTAAAATCAGCATCTTTATCTTCTGTGGGTATTAATGGTTCTGAGACTTTTATTTCCTTTTTGCCGTAGTCAAAAGCTACCAAAACTATGGGTACATTGGCTGTTTTAGCAATATAATAGAAGCCTGTTTTCCATTTCTCTACTTTCTTTCTGGTTCCCTCTGGGGAAAGTGATAACCTGAATTTTTCTCTTTCTTCGAATATCTGTGCAGTCGCTTTTACCGTATCGTTTGTTTTAGAACGATCTATAGGTGCACCGCCTGCCCACCTAAAAAACCAACCAATGGGAGAATCAAATAAACTTTTTTTTCCTATGTAATTAATTTCCTCATTCCAAACCTCACGAACTAATAATCCTAGAAGAAAATCCCAATAGCTTGTGTGCGGTACAACAATAGCCACAAACTTATTTAAGTGTGATGGAAATTCACCATTTAGCTTCCATCCTAATAATTTGAAATAGATAAATTTTGCTATTTTCTGCATAATATAAATGTGCTGGCTACGAGCCAACTAATTAGATATAGATATCTTATATTAAATTTTTCTGTAAATAGCCTCTAGCTTTTCGGGAGTTATAATGGACTTCCAATTTTCCCCTAAAGCATTTTCCCATAAAGGAGCCATGCTTATTGCTACAGAAATCATCGTATTCATTTCAGAAGTTGTCAAATTAGCGCAAATTCCTTTTGGCAGTACAATTTCATGTCTTAAAAGCATTTTATTGAAAATCATGACCCCCTCAGGATAAAACTCTTCTAAATATTGAAAAACAAGACAATTGCCTATTCCGTGCTTAACTCCTAAAACATAACCTAAACCATAGCTCATGGCATGTGCTACGCCTACTTGTGAATATGCAATACTCATACCACCATGCCAAGATGCCATCATCAGCTTTTCTCTACCCTCTAATTCTGGTATATCTTCTAAAAAAACTTCTTTACAAAGCTCTAAAGATTTTTCGCCATAACTCTGGCTGAATGCATTTAAAAATGTGCCGTTAAGTGACTCAATACAATGTATATAGCAATCCATGCCTGTATAGAACCATTGTTCTTTTGGCACTCCTTTTGTTAACTCTGGATCCAATAGAACTTGATCGAAAGTGGTAAAATCTGAATTTATACCTAATTTCTTTTCCGGACCCATTAATACCGTAGTTCTCGATACCTCTGCGCCTGTACCACTTATGGTCGGTATACCTACATGATAAATAGATTGTTTATTCACTAAGTCCCAACCTTGATATTCTGATGCGCTACCTTTATTAGTCAGCATAATCGCAACTGCTTTTGCTAAATCTAATAAGGTGCCACCACCAATACCGATAATACCTGATGGTAACTCGGTATACTTCTCTAATATCATATTTACTAAAGCATCTACCTGCTCAGTTTTTGGTTCTTCTTCGGCAGAAATTAAAATAATTTGATCACAAAAAATACTCGGAATTCTATCAATAAGTTCGGTATTCTCAAAAACATCGTCTACCAAATAAATCATAGGTGCTTCTGAATGCTTTCTTTTTGACATTAAAATATCACCTAGGGTATTAAAACTTCCTTTACCATAGACAACCCTAGGTACCATCGGAAAATTTCTAAACTCCTCTGAAGCTTTAGTAGGTATTTTTTTTAATGCCATTTGTTTTTTTACTTCCATTTTCATTAAACGTATTCCAAAATATCTGTCAAGGTAGAGATAGTTATATACCCTTTATTTTCTATAGGTCCTTTTACTTCTTCATGTTCCCATGTCGTATGAAATGGTACATGAGCCGCCCTTGCCCCTATTTCTACCAATGGTAATACATCTGATTTCAATGAATTACCGATCATTAAAAATTCACTTGGCGCTATTTGTAAATGCTCAAGTAAATCAGTGTAATTTTTTTCTTTTTTATCGCTCAACACTTCTACATGATGAAAATACGCTGACAGCCCTGATCGTTCTAATTTTCGCTCTTGATCCAAAAGATCGCCTTTGGTCAATACAATTAAACGATACTTATCTTTTAAACTTTTTAAAACATCTTCTACTCCGTCCAATAATTCTACTGGCTGCGTAATCATTTCTTTCCCTAAGTCTAATAAGGCACTTATAGTTTTCGTAGACACTTCATTATTAGATAGATCTAAAGCACACTCGATCATAGAAAGCATAAAGCCTTTTATACCGTAGCCATATAAATCTAAGTTCTTTATTTCTGTTCTAAAGAGTTCTTGATCTATCTTATTTTTAGTTTCGTATTTCTCTAAAAGATCTGCAAATTTATCTTCAGTGTCTCTAAAATAGGTTTCATTTACCCATAAGGTATCATCAGCATCAAAGCCTATTACGGTAATTCCTTCAAAATTTATTTCCATGCTGCTTGTGCTTTCTTTAAATCTTCTGGAGTATCTATTTCTATTCCCTGAACATTGGTTTCTACCATTTTTATTTTCTTACCATATTCTAAATATCGTATGGCCTCAATTTTCTCTGTCGCTTCTAATTGCAGCATTGGTAGCCGCTGAAAATCCATTAAAGCACTTTTTCTAAATGCGTAAATTCCCTTATGCTTGTAGTATATAGTGTGTTCACTTTTTGCTCTTGGGTAAGGTATTGGTGATCTAGAAAAGTAAAGTGCAAAATTTCTATTATCCACTATTACCTTTACAGTATTCGGGTTATTAATTTCTTCTTCATCCGTAATTTTAACCATTAAAGAGGCTAAATCAATTTCTTTGTGAATATCATCTTCAAAAACCTTCATTACCCCTTCTAAGCTTTCTCTATCTGTAAACGGCTCATCACCTTGTACATTTACGATTATGTCAACATCCATCTGCATAACCGCCTCTGCAATGCGATCACTACCACAATCATGTTCTTTTTGGCTCATTATAGCCAAACCGCCTGCAGCAGTTATTGTTTCATAAATTATATCGCTATCTGTTACTACATATACCTCATCGAATAATTTGGTTTGTACTGCAGCTTGATATGTTCTTAAAATGACGGGCTTACCAGCCAAATCTTGCATTAATTTCGCAGGAAATCTTGATGCCGCATAACGGGCAGGTATCATTGCTATTTTCTTCAACTAGTTCTAAATTAAGTGTTAGCCTTTGGTCGTAGGCTTCTGTATATTCTAAAAATAATTACCAAAATTATTATTACTAAAACGGCCGCTAAGATAGGTGCAAAAATAGATGCTACCGATACCACTACCGCTGTACCCGTTTCTACTGTAGTAATCAACGGATTAGCCAACCCACCTGTAGTTGCCGTTGACGCTAAACGACCTGTTGCCCCGGCGCCTTTTATTGCGGTGGCAGTACCGCCCCCAGCTATTATTGCAAGCGACCAGGTTATAACCGGATCTAAATCGGCAACAGTAGATACCATTACTGCCGTACCGGCAATTGCCGCCAATGGCACCGCTATACTGTCTAGTAAATTATCGAACCAAGGTATAAAATAGGCGAATATCTCTAATACTGTTGCAACCCCTAAGGTTAAAACAGCTACCAAACTTCCTATCCACTGCCAATTATCATTTAGTTCCCATATTCCGAAATAGGATGCTAGGCTCAACGCAAATAAGGGCAAAAACACCCTAAAACCTACCGAAGCGGCTAGCCCTATCCCTAAAAAAATACTTAAAACTGTATCGGTCGTCATAATAATATTAACTATTTGAAAAATACTTTACTAGGTGAATAATCACTAAAATAAACTTTTCTTAATCAAGAAAAAAATCATCTTTAAAGCCGATAAGGTATAATTTATTTTTTGCTCTTGTAACTGCTGTATACAACCACCTTAAATACTCCTTATCAATTCCGTTAGGTAAGTAGGGCTGCTCTACAAAAACAGTGTTCCACTGACCCCCTTGAGATTTATGACAGGTTATGGCATACGAGAATTTTACTTGTAACCCGTTAAAGTATTTATTATTCTTTACGCCTAAAAACTTTTTATATTTTGAGCTCTCATGAGCAAAGTCTTTCATTACTTCTTGGTATAACCTGTTACCATCTTCATAAGACAAAGACGGAGATTCTGCAGCAATAGTATCTAATAATAAAACGGTTTCGAACGGTGGCATATTTGGGTAATCGACCATTTTCACCTTTACCTCTGCAAATTTAAAGGTGTAGATTTCTTTGATATCGAATATTTCTAAAATTTCTATTATATCTCCGTTTGCAATAAAACCTGCTTCAGAATTTGGTTTTAACCAATAGTAGTTATTCTTGACCACCATCATAAAATCGCCTACTGCTATATCATTTTCTAAAAACAATATGCGTTCGCGAATATTTTGGTTATATAAATTTGCTCTTTTATTAGAGCGGACTATAAATGCCGTCTCTTCCTTTCCATTTTCTGAATAAGAACTATCTATTGCTTCTTGAATTTCATTACCATCTATTAACCTTACTATATCTGTAAAGGAACCAACATCAAACTTAAAATCTTCGAAAAAATCACTTTGCAACTGCTCTCTTAATAAGGTCGCATTTGCCAAAATACCTGAATCACCAGCTTGCCTAACTACTTCATTCAATTCTAAACGAACAACTTCTTTATTATAATTCAATGAAAGTTTATCGCCATCTAAAGCCGGACTCAATACTAAATGTACCGGTGGTAGTTGCGCTGTATCTCCTATTAATAGCAACTTACAATTATGCCCCGAGTATACAAACATCATTAAATCATCTAACAACGAACCGTTTTCAAATAATTTTGAATCTGCAGCCGTATCTGGTATCATAGAAGCTTCATCTACAATAAATAATGTATCTCTGTGCTTATTGGGCGCTAAAACAAACTGAATTCCACCACCACTTTGTTTCTTCGGAAAATATATTTTTCTATGGATAGTAAATGCTTGCGTTTTTGAATAGTTCGACATCACTTTTGCCGCCCTACCAGTAGGTGCCATTAGCACAGCTTTCTTCTGAACTTTCCATAAACTATTAACTAAAGTGCCAATTAAGGTCGTTTTACCGGTACCCGCATAACCTTTTAATAAAAAAACTTCATCTTTAACCGAAGAGAGCGTAAACTCTGCCAATTTTTGCAAAGCCACTGATTGTGTGGCAGTTGGTGTGTGTGGAAATTTAGTTTCTAGTATACTATAGAATGATGCAGGAGTTGTTGGTTTCATGTGCCTTCAAAGATAAAGATGATTTTTAGCCTAAAAACTTTTACGATTAAAAAAAAATTGTAGATTTGTGAAGACCACTAAATAAAAATAACACATACGAAATGAAAACCATTATACAAATTTTACTTTGGATTGGATGTATCGCTTTTGCATACCTTATTTATAACTCCATTACTGGACCAATTAAATTTAAAGAGGTAAAAGAAGAACGTTTTTCGCAAGTAGTTGCCAAATTAAAAGATATTAGAAATTCTCAAGAAGCTTACAAAACCGTTAATGGCAAATATGCGAATGACTTTAATAGTCTTATTCGTTTTATCGACACCGGTAAATATGTAATTACGCAACAGAGAGATTCTTCTTATATGGAATTCGATAAAGCATTTGGGATTGATTTGTTGAAAGAAGTAAAGATTATTGATACCTTAGGTACTGTTTCAGTAAAAGATTCACTTTTCAAAACAGACAATAGATACAAGACCTTAATGGATGTACCTACAGCTGTAAACGGCGAGAAATTTACAATGAAAGCTGCATTTGTAGAAAAGAGTGGCTATAAAGCTCCGGTTTTCGAAGCTAAAGTAGATAAAGATGTTGTTCTTTATGATCAGCCGAAAGATTTATTAGCTCGTGAAAAAGCTGCATTAAGTGTAGAAGAAGTTAACGGACCTTCAATATATGTTGGTTCTTTAGTAGACGTAAGTACTAGCGGTAACTGGCCTCCTATTTATGACAAAAAAGAAAAAAAATAGTAGCTTAAATATAGCGGATAAAAATTTTAAGAAATTGTCCATTCAGGTTAGCTTGAATGGACTTTCTTTTTGTGTAGCAGATACTGTTTCACAAAAATTATTGATTTCTGATAGGGTCGATTTTTCAGAAGAGAAAAACCCCATGTTCGTAAAAGATGAATTGCAAAAACTATTTCAAAAGCATGATATTGAAAACATGCAATTTGATGAAGTTATTGCTGTTCATAGAAATACCCTATTTGGTTTAGTGCCCAAATCCCTATTCAACCAAAATCATTTAAACGAATATCTTAAATTCAATACCAAGGTATTGGCTAATGATGTTTTGGCTTATGACGAGGTAGAAAATCATGAGCTTGTAAATGTGTATGTTCCCTACACAAACGTCAACAATTACATTTATGAACTATTTGGCGAGTTCGATTATATGCACAATGGTACTGTTCTTTTGCAGTCATTGTTAAACAACCAAACACAAAACCAAGATACGACTTGTTTTGCGCATGTAAATAAAAATCAATTAGATATAACCGTTTTAAACCAACGTAAACTTCTACTATACAACAGCTTTAAATATAACACTAAAGAAGATTTCGCTTACTTTTTGTTATTTGTTCTGGAACAGTTAGAATTAGACCCTAAGACAGTTAAGGTAAAGCTATTCGGAGAAATCGAGGAAGACGATGAAATCTATCAATTGTGTTATAAATACATTCAAAATATCAGCATTTTTGAGCCATCATCTTCTCAATTGCTTAAACTTGGTGAGACTTCAACTAGTACAATAGATTTCACCCTTATTAATACTATATAATGCGAATCATATCAGGAAAACATAAAGGACGTCATTTAATGGCTCCTAAAAAACTACCTGTAAGGCCTACAAAAGACATGGCCAAAGAGAGTCTGTTTAATATTTTGAACAATAGTTACTATTTTCCAGATTTGAAAGTTCTTGACCTTTTTGCCGGTACCGGCAATATAAGTTATGAGTTCTCATCGAGAGGTGTTGATGATGTTCTAGCCATAGATGCAGATGCCGGATGCATAGAATTTATAGACAAAACGGTTAAAATGCTAGAAATGAACGTTCGCACTTTAAAAAGTGATGTATTTAGCTTTCTAGAACGAAATACAGAAAAATTCGATATCATATTTGCTGATCCATTTTACGATATGGAACTTAGGGATTTTGAAAAATTACCAGAATTAGTTTTTGAAAATGATCTTCTTTTAGAAGACGGAGTTTTAATTATTGAACATTCTAACCGTACCAGCTTAGCTGAATTTCCACATTATAAAAACTCTAGAAAATACGGAGGAAGTGTTTTTAGTTTTTTTGAGAAGTAAAATTCAAAATAAAACTGAATAAGCTCATAAAAATGCAAAAAGACACTTCGAATAAGCTTAGAGTTGATTTGATGACTCAAATATTAGTTTTGCAATATCATTAAAAAAAGCAGGCCATAAGCCGGATTCTGTAGACTGAAAAAATTCAGAATTCCTTATCATTTATCTAGGCAATGGGTTACCCCAGAGCTCGAACCGCCTACCCTTCGGCTTGAGCGTGCAGCCCTTAAGCACCGATTTACATGACGTTTCACCGTATAGAGTTTACCTGGTTTCACTACAGCCGAACTGTACTTGCTTTCTGTTGCACTT
>JANQUX010000482.1 GCA_030730545.1 Maribacter sp.
GATTAACAACTCTTCTTTTTAGCATATTTACGTAACGTAATGCATCTTTATTTTCATAGTCTGTATAGGCTTTAGAAGCATATTCTATTGCCTTGTTCAGGTTACCGTTAATTTCATTACTAATTGCCATATTGTAATAAGCTCTACCGGCAACTTTACTTTTTGCATTGTTTAAATCGGCATTCCATAAATCTGCAGCACCATCCCAGTCACCAGCTTTTGCTCGTCTATCGGCAACTTCTAAATTATTACTTCCTTTTATAAAATAATCTCTAGCAATACGAATTTTTTCAGGTCTTGTAAAAAGTGCATAATTCGCACCTAATTTAGAACTTACACTTAGAACAGCCTCTTTTCTACCAATAACAGCTTCTAATGCCTTTGCAGGATTTATTCCCTCACCTGAAGAAAATATTCTGTCATTAGAAACGAACTCATCGATAATGGTGCTATTAGACGGATCATAAATTCTCCATCCGTTTTTAATAGCCGTATTCAGTTTAATTCTATGTCCCGGTACATTTGCATCGATACCCAAATTATTAGGTATTTTAACCGTCGTCAATTCATAGTCAACAGCAGTATCGGTATCATAAAACTCCAGTGAGAATAGTACGTCCACATCATTCTCCTTACAAATTCTATCAACAATTTCCCAGGAAATTTCTGAAGGAAAAATGCTTAACCCCTTTTCTATATCTTTTTGATTCTCAATAACTTTAACAGCATCAAATCGATTACTACGTTCTAATTCATATTTGAGTCCCGTTACGGCATTTTGAGCGCCTTCCTTATCCAAATTAAGTCCTTCTAAAGATAAAATCTTATCAATATTATCTACAACCTTGTTTTTTTCAGAAGCACTACTTCTATTTACAATACCTATGTTAAGTACGTCATTTGGTATCGGCACTTCGGCTGGTTGGGTAATACCCATGGTCATTCTATTGGTAGAACTACACGCCATAATTGAAAAAAATGCAGAGGTCAAAAGTACTTTATAGGCTAGGCTTTTCATAATTCGAAATTTTTAAAACATTGCGATTTGAGTAATAACGAAAAATGGAGCCTTAAATTATATATTTTACAAGTAAGGGTCGTCTTAAATTTAGAATTCGAACAATACGGTCATAATTTATGTGTTGTGCGATATACTCAACCAGAGCTATCATTTACCGAGTTACATAAGGAGTTTTATTTTGGTATATTTACTAGGATTTTAATCTAAGGTTTAACACTACTAATGATTAGAAGACTAACAACCAAAACGACTAATATGAAAAAAACAGTATTATTGGCACTTTGCTTATGCATAAGTGCTTCGGTTTTTTCTCAGAAAATGAGCAAAGACAAAGACCTAATCATCGCATCCGTCGAAAAACACAAAGAAGAACTTATCAAAATTAGTGATTCTATCTGGGCATTAGCCGAAATTGCATTTGATGAAACTGAATCTTCAAGAATTTTAGCAGATTATGCCGAAAAGAATGGGTTGACCGTTACTAGAGGCGTTGCCGATATACCAACAGCTTTTACCGCGACGTATGGTTCTGGTAGCCCTGTAATAAGTATTTTGGGTGAGTTTGATGCCTTACCGGGAATTTCTCAAAAAACATCTCCGGTAAAAGAACCTTTTAAAGAAGGTGCTGCAGGACATGGTTGCGGTCATAATATGTTCGGTACTGCAAGTCTTGGATCTGCAATTGCGATTAAAGAACTAATCGATGCCGGTAAAATAAAGGGAACCGTAAAATTTTTGGGCACACCAGCCGAAGAAAAGTACTTTGCAAAAGTGTGGATGGTAAAAGCCGGATTGTGGGATGACGTTGATGTTAATGTTAGCTGGCACCCATCTGCAGGTATTGAAGCAGATGTACAAAGCGGGTTATCACTTATTGATTTTGTAGTTGAGTTTTACGGTCAAGCAGCACATGCCTCAATGGATCCTTGGAACGGTCGTAGCGCATCTGATGCATTAGAATTATACACAACAGGCATCAACTATTACAGAGAACATATTTTACCCTCTTCTAGAATTCATTACCACATACAAGACGGTGGTCAGGTTGTAAACGTGGTGCCAGATTACGCTAAACTCTGGGTACGTGTTAGAGATCCTAAAAGATCAAATATGTTACCAACATACGAACGTGTAAAAGCTATGGCAGAAGGTGCTGCTATTATGGCGAATGTAGAGTATAAAATTTCGTTGGTATCAGGTATTTACGAAACATTGGTTAACCGCTCTGGCGGAGAAATCATGCAAAATAATTTAGAGTTATTAGGTCCGATTACCTATACTGAAGAAGAAACTGTTTTTGGTAAAGCAATTCAAAAAGCAACCGGTAAACCAGAAGTTGGTTTTGATGGTACCGTTCACCCGCTAAGAGAAACATTAGAAAACCCCGGCGGAGGTTCTACAGATGTAGGCGATGTAAGCTGGAATGTCCCTAATATTAATTTAGGTGTTTCTGTAGCACCTACAGGTACACCTTGGCATTCATGGGCAGTTGTTGCTTGTGGTGGAATGTCTATTGGACATAAAGGAATGATTCATGCATCTAAAGCAATGGGTATGACAATGTTGGACTTGTTTCAAAATCCAAAATTAGTTACAAAGGTGAAAGAAGAGTTTAAAACCCGAAAAGGTGATGAAGTTTATGAGCCAATGATCGATGGTCCACCACCATTAGATGGAGAATAAAACACAATTAATAAAGAAGCTATCTTAACAGATAGCTTCTTTCATTTTTAAGTAACTTGAACCATCAAAATTAAACAAC
>JANQUX010000483.1 GCA_030730545.1 Maribacter sp.
CTTTTTCTAATTCTCGCACATATGGCGGATTAGAAATTATAATATCAAATTTTTGGTCCAATTCAGCTGTCTCAGTTTCAGTATTCAAAGACAACATATCTGCTTTAAAAAACTTTACGTTAGCACCAAGTAATCGGTTATTTTCCTCTGCTACTTTCAAAGCATCCGCAGAAATATCCAATCCAAATACTTTTGCATCCGTCAGGTTTTTATTCAAAGAAATAGGAATACAACCACTACCTGCACCCATATCTAAAATGGTCAAGATTTTTGCGGTATTCTTATGATCATCTAAAATCCAAAAGACTAATTCTTCAGTTTCTGGTCTCGGTATTAATACATGCTCATTAACCTTAAAATCTAGGTCCATAAAATATGCCGTACCAATAATATGTTGAATAGGCTTCTCTAGTTTTAATTCTGATAAGGCTTGAAAAATGACCCTCTCCTGTTCTTTATCAATTACCAGCTCTGGCTGAATTGCCAAAATAAAACGTTCTAAATCAAAATAATGTTCAATGAGTAAATAGAAGAAACTGTTCACTTCTTCTTTACCGTAGATAGCATCTAATTCTGAATGATAAATATTTTTGATTTCTCTTAAAAGCACAGTTAAAATGTTTTAAGCATAAAAATGGGACAAGAATAATGACCTGTATCTCCCATTCTGGCATTTATATATTCAAATCCCATTTTCTTATATAATTTTTGGGCAGCTTCCATATTTGGCATGGTCTCTAAATAGCAAGCATCAAAACCATATTCTTTGGCTCGTTCTAAACATACCGTTATCATTTCATGACCTACACCTTTACCTCTCGCCTCTTCTAAAAAGTACATTTTCTGAAGCTCGCATACATTACCCTCATAATTGTCTAATTGTGCAACGCCGGCGCAACCTAAAATAGAACCATTATCCTCAGCTACAAAATAAGTTGCCTTAGGTTTCTCATAATGCTCGAACATATGATCTAATGATGGATCCTCATAAGCCGTACCTACTTTTGGCACACCTAAGTCTGTCAATACTTGCCGTATAACTTTGGCTACTTGCGGGTTATCTTCCTTTTTAATTTCACGGATCACGACATTTTTCATATCAATAATGCAATAGGTTTTAAAGTACTATTTTTGAAGTGTGAAGATACGTGATATGCGTATAATGTTAAAGTTTGATGTCCATTAATAATCTAGATACCAACAATTCGATGCCGTTACATAGAGATGCGCTTTCTATTGATGAAACATATATGCTTCGCTGTTTACAGATAGCAAAGAACGGATTAGGAACTACCGCACCCAACCCAATGGTAGGCGCTGTAATTGTTCATGATGATAAAATTATTGGCGAAGGATTTACTAGTGCCTATGGTGGCTCTCACGCTGAGGTAAATGCAATTAACTCTGTTTCTGATATTTCACTTTTGAAATCATCTACCATTTATGTAACCCTAGAACCTTGTTCGCATTACGGTAAAACTCCGCCTTGTGCAGATTTGATTGTTAAAATGGGAATACCTAAGGTTGTCATCGGATTGAAAGACCCGCATGAAAAAGTAGCTGGTAACGGAATCAAAAAATTAGAAGCTGCAGGATGCATAGTTCAAGTGGGTATTCTTCAAAAGGAATGCGAAGAACACCATAAACGCTTTCTCACCTTTTTCACTAAAAAAAGACCATATCTAATTTTAAAGTGGGCAGAAACGGCTGACGGGTTTATTGCTCCTGAACCTTTAAAACGTGGAGAAGAGAAGAAACCCTATTGGATCACCAACACCAAATCGCGACAATTAGTACATAAATGGCGCAGTGAAGAGGCTGGTATTTTAGTAGGTACGAATACAGTCTTGGCTGACAATCCGCAATTAAACCTAAGAGATTGGGCTGGTAAAGCACCTGCACGCATTGTTTTAGATAGAAGCTTAAAGATTACTTCAGATTATCACGTTCTTGACGGAAAACAAAGGACCATTGTCTGCACCGAAATAACTGATTGCAAAAATGATATAGCCGGTATAACCTATAAAGTCTTAGATTTTAAAGTTGACTTACCACAACAATTATGCACTTTAATGTTTGAAGAGCAGATACAAAGTGTCATAATCGAGGGCGGCTCACAAACACTACAAAGTTTTATTCACGCTAACCTATGGGATGAAGCTCGAATTTTTAAAGGAGCGAATAATTTCACAGAAGGTATTGCTGCGCCAGAAGTTGTAGGGCGTACACAACAACAAGTTCAAATTTTAACCGACCAACTAACCATAGTACGAAATGATTAAAAACATCATATTTGATTTTGGAGATATCTTCATTAATCTTGATAAGCAAGCCCCTTTATTAGAAATGGCAAAATTTGGGTTTACCGAATTGACTCCTGAATTGGCTACCATTTTTAAAGAATACGAAATGGGATTAATGGAGTCTGATGAATTTGTAAATAGACTTCAGTCAATTTTCCCCAATGCTACTAAAAATCAAATTAAAGACGCATGGAATTCTATTATTTTAGACTTCCCTGAAGACAGACTTAAATTCATTGAAAAACTAAAAAGCGATAATCAGTACAGATTGTTCTTATTGAGTAATACAAACGACCTGCATATAGACAAAGTGAAAGAATCGATGGGATTGGAAAGGTTCAATAGGTTCAAAAATTGTTTTGAGGTTTTCTATCTATCACAAGAAATGAAAATGCGCAAACCTAATGCAGACATATATGAGTTTGTCTTAAATGAAAATAAATTAAATGCAAATGAAACCTTCTTTTTAGATGATACTA
>JANQUX010000484.1 GCA_030730545.1 Maribacter sp.
GTATCGAAACTTCTATTCAAGTTTACCATACTTTTCATGCTGCAGGTTTAAATATTCGGCACCTTGATAATACCGCTACCAAAAAACAGCGTAAGCAAATATTAAAATGGTTTAAAGAAACACCTGATGCAATTTTAACATCGGTTAGTATTTTAACTACAGGTTTTGATGAACCTACCATTGATACTATTATTTTAAATAGAGCAACAAAATCGCTAACACTTTACTACCAAATGATCGGTAGGGGTTCTAGGATTTTGAACAACAAATCGAAATTTACGGTTATTGATTTAGGTAACAACCTTTATCGTTTCGGACCATGGGGTGCAGATTTAGATTGGGGAGCTATTTTTAAGTCTCCGAACTTCTACATGGACCGTATTAAAGATGATGAGGATATTGAAAGTGATTTTAAACTTGAGCTTTCTGATGAAGTTAAAGAAGAATTTAAAAACTCTAAAGAAACCTACTTCGATATTAAGGAAACCTACGAAAAGGCAACGTTTGCAGGAGATTCTTCTAAAGTAGTTTTAGAACGTTCTATCGCTCACCATGCATATATGTGTGTCGAAAATAGTGAAGATGTATATGATGCTTTGGCTTTGGCAAAACTGCTAAAAGAAGATATAGACAACCGTATTCATGTGTACGGAAAATGTATTAGCAAGAGTACCTACAATTTTTTGAGCTGGTTAAAAGATGATTATCAAAAGAAATTAAATGCGTATTTACGTGAAAATTTTGATACTGTATTTGAAGAAATTCATGGGCATCCGCCAGAGGATTAATTGGCACATAAAATTCTATTTTTTTATAGTATTTACAAACATAAAAAAGGGCTGTTCATTTAAGAACAGCCCTTTTTATGTATAGCTAATTACTTCTTACTCTACAATAAGACTGTATTGTGGAGTTGGATTTAAAGGACAGAAATATACATATTCGCCTTTTTCCAGTTTCGTTTCTTTAGAATGACCTACAGTGTTATTCTTAACCGCAGCAGTTACATAAGCCGTCTGAATGTGATTTTCTGGTTTAGAGGCATCTTTACCTTTTTTTACCAAAACCAAACCAACATCTTTACCTACGCTATTATTTGTAACATCAAATATGTATGTGCCCTCACTAACAGTAATTGATTTCTGTGTAAACTCGCCAGTTGTTTGCTCTAATGCAATTGTCTTAACTGGTTCTTGCTTCATCATTTTATCTTGAGCGTTTGCGCTGAATGAGAATGCTAATACGATAACTAAAATTGATAATACTTTTTTCATTTGTTTTAAATTTAAAGGGCTTTTGCCCAAATGGATAGATTAATAATTATTGTTTGTAAAATTGTTTATAATGATGGTGCTACCGGAAAATCAACTGGCACTTGCGTTGTACTGTGTATGTAGTTAGATATGGTTTTATCACCTACTAATGAAATGGTGTCTATTAAATTTGCTTTTGTATACCCAGCTTTAAAATAGTTTTCTAAAACTTTTTCGTCTGTACGACCTCTATTTTCAGTAACATTTTTCGCTAATTGTGCTAAAGCATCTAATTTTGTATCAAATGAAGCTTTACCAGCTCTAAGTTCAAGAATTTGCTCGTCGGTGAATCCGTTCATTTTACCAATTGCGGTATGCGCAGATAAACAGTAGATACAGTTGTTTACTTGACTAACCGCTAGGTTTACGACCTCTTTTTCTTTAGCTGACAATGATGTTTTAGCATTGGCAAAATTTAAATAGTTTTCTAAAGCTGTATCACTATTTGCATACGTTGCATATAAGTTTGGTACAAAGCCCAAAGCTTTTTTGAGGTTATCGAAAATTGCTTGATTGTTTTCGCTTACTTCTTCTATTGGTGGTATATTAAATGTGCTCATTGTTTTATTTTTAAATTTTATTATACATTGATTTTGTTCTATTGATTATCTGGTACAAAGGTATATTTAGAATGATGTTCTAATCATGTAGAGACTTCCTTTCTACATGTCGATTTTTCCTTTACATAAAAGAACTGAATGCTTTGGTCAATTTTGAAGACGTATCAGAATCACAGTAGTAATCTGATATTTGGTTATGAAGACAATGTTTTTCTATATTGATGGTATTCGCGACTATCGCCTTTTTAGACGTAAATATTTCTATTAAATTGAAAATTGATGTGTGTTTTAAATTCATGTCTTTGTTGTTTTAATTCTACACTACAAAGATCTAGTTATTATGAATCTTAAAACAGGCAATATCACCCAAGGTGTTGTCGATATTTCCCTAAAATGATTTTTTGAGTTGTTTTTTGAAATCTGATGGAGATTGTTGTGTTTGGTTTTTAAAAAGACGACTTAGATGCGAGGCGTCATCGAAACCAATTTCATACGCTATTTCTTTTGCTGTCTTATCAGTATAGATAAGTAATCGCTTTGCCTCAAGAATAATACGCTCATGAATAATTTGTAGGGGAGTGGTATTAAATTTTGAAAAGGTATTGGATAAGGTTTTAGGAGATTTAAACAATTTGTCTGCATAGAACGAAACTGAATGTTCTGACTTGTAATGCTCTTCGACCAATAAATTGAACCCTCTTAGCAAATCGACTTTTACATCGTTGACAGCTTCACTGAAACCTTCTTTAGCTTTAAGTAATCTTGTACTCATAATCATAAAGCGAGCCATGAGCATACGTAGCATTTCTGCTTGTATAGTGTCTTCGGTTTCTAACTCATCAACAAATACCTCGTGCAACGTATCGAATTTTCGTTGTTCTTTTTCACCTAAATCGATTACAGG
>JANQUX010000485.1 GCA_030730545.1 Maribacter sp.
CGTTCATTACTTGGTCTATCTAATAGTTTTGCTAAAAAGTTCATCGGACTCGGAGTATGTGTGAGTGTAACCAATCCGGCATTGTGTATCGCTGTAATTAACATCCCTGCAGCAATACCTACAGATTCGTTTACATAGTAATTATTTACTTTTTCTCCATTGCTATCTATATCATGAACTTTTTTGAAAATGATAATAAGCCAAGGGGCATCCTCTAAAAAAGGCTTGTACATATTCGTGCCCATCGGCTCAAGATCTTTTAACCAACGATCGCTCATTCTACTTTCATAGCTTTCTTTCTCTTCTGCTTCGGCGGCTTCTCTAATCTTTGTTTTCAATATTGGGTTAGATACCGCACAGAAGGTCCAAGGTTGTTTATGCGCACCTGACGGAGCCGTAGAAGCCGTTTTTATTAAAGTTTCAATTACTTCTTTTGGCACAGGTGTATCTGCATACTCTCTAACGGATCTTCTTTCATCTAAATGTTTATAAAAGTCCTCACTTTTGACAATGAGTTCTTCTTTAGACAATGCATTTTCTTTATAAAGCACATGCGTGTGTCCGTTTACTACTATATGAGATTTAGATGTCATTGCTTTTAACGAGTTTTAATTGCTGATTTCACTTTCAAAGATATTGTTTTTTTACTGTATTAATTAAAGCAGATTACTGTTGAAATAGGCGTTTAGATGATTTTTTAAACAAAATGTAATTCGTTTACCGAGTAAAACCATCCATTTACTTAACCATACTCCTTTTACACTGAATGTGGAAATACTCTATGAATGGTAATTCTATATTTATCGTGTTGCTTAACTAGTGATAAAAGTAGAATACCCAAAAATTACCTAATCTTAAATATAAGAAGTATGAGAAAATCAGTTTTAAAAGTAGGTTTTACCTCTGTTTGCGTATCAATGCTATTATTAACCTCCTGTAGCGATGATAACGACGATTTAACCCTTTCGGAAGATACTACAACAACAGCCGACAGCGATGAAATAGAAGAAGCTAGTAGTACCGTAGATTCCAATTCTTATATACTAGCAGTTGCGCCAGATGATGGCGTGTTTTTAATTGACCACGATGGCAATACATTGTACGACTGGGACTTTGATGGAGATCAACTGGGTAATGATGCCGAGCTACTTAGCGATGGTAGTTTATTAGCTACAATTAAGGTAGATAATCCACAAATAACCTATGGTGGTTATGGTGGTAGTTTTAGAAAAATCAACGCAGATCAAACCATTGCTTGGAATGTTGATTATTCTAGCGACACCTATATATCGCACCATGATGTAAATTACCTTTCTAACGGAAATATCATTTTCCCTATTTGGGAACAGGTTAGTCAAGATGATGCTGCCGAAATGGGATTTTCTGGAAATTTTGATATATATCCGGATGCTATTATAGAAATGAACCCTTTAACTCAAGAAGTGGTTTGGGAATGGCATGTTACAGATCATATCGTACAAGATTTTGATGAAAGTAAAGAGAACTTTGGGGTAGTGGCAGATGTTCCAAACCTGATTGATATCAACTACAATAATGACCAAACGGATGGTGATATCACCCATGTAAACGGTATTACATTAGACGAAGAAAATGATTTACTTTATATGACGGTTAACTTTTACAGTGAGGTATGGGTAATTGATCATAGTACCTCAACAGAAGAAGCTGCGTCTAGTGATGGTGGTAATTATAACCTAGGCGGAGATTTAGTATACCGTTTTGGAAATCCGTTAGCATACGATAATATTGGTGAGGTCACCTTAAATAGAGTACACTATCCAAACTTATTCGATGACAATAAAATGTTACTATTCGTAAACAACAAATATGATAATCAGTCTGCAGTAGCTGAATATCAATTGAGTCCCCCTTATGAATTAATAGCTGGTCAAGATAATGAGCCTGCACTTATTTGGGAGTTTACAGATTCGGATCTATATAGTAACGGATTAGGTAGTGGTGTGCGAATGAGTAATGGGAATACCCTAATTGCAGAAGGTACAGGCGCCATATGGGAAGTGAACAGTGATGGTGACTTATTATGGAGATTTACAAATTACAGTAGACCTTGGCGAGCATATGCATTTACCAAAGATGATGAAGCAATAACTGCTCTAGGTCTATAAAAATATAGTTTTTTGGTTTGATTGATTGATTGATTGGTAAGAAAGAGCTCCTTTAGAAATATAGGGGCTCTTTTTGTTGTACTCATAATTGTGCTCATGCATTTTTTAAACTGTTACAAAATTGGGTCCACGTTTAGGTACTATTGAATACAAGAGTCCTTTCGCTAAAAAATAGCAGGCATTCGCTTAAATTCAAATTATGGTATCTTTTTATGCCTTAGGTTTGAGAACTATAACAGCAAATAGCAATTAAGTATGAGATTATATTTTCAAATAATAATGGTTTTAGTGATGGCAACCAGCCAAGCCCAAAACTCAGAAGACAACATAAATTATAATAGTTTTATTACGGACGGAAATGTTCATGTACAACTAAGCACTGTTGATCAAGCAACAATGCTTAGCATGTTACATAAAGGCTTCTATGTTTATTTTGATGTTAAGGGTAAAAGAAAAAAGAATGTGGCTATACAGTACCCTATAAACATTGCACCTCCTGAAAGACCAAATAGAAACGAAAGAAATAATGGCACCCGAGAAGAACTAGAAGAGAAGCAAAGAGGTCCTGATATTACCACACTGCTAGCTGAAATGCCAAAAATTGGCGAATATACC
>JANQUX010000486.1 GCA_030730545.1 Maribacter sp.
GAGTGCTTTGGTCTATGATGTGGGTTTTGACAATTTATTACTTTATGTCTACTACCGTGCACCCTTGGTATGGCATATTTCTGGTTCTGCTTTCTGTTTTTACTACATACAGATATGCTATAATATGGTCTGCTGCCATTGTTTTGAGCTACTTCGCTTATTCTCAGGCAGATTTCAAAGAAAACCTATGGCTTATCGCCATTGAATATATTGCAGTGTACGGTTTCATTATTTACGAAATTGTTGCACATAATAACAAAAAGTGAGG
Organism: Maribacter sp.; assembly: GCA_030730545.1. Classification (GTDB taxonomy): domain Bacteria; phylum Bacteroidota; class Bacteroidia; order Flavobacteriales; family Flavobacteriaceae; genus Maribacter. Next base: position 269 of record JANQUX010000486.1, read on the forward strand.
TTTTTGTAAAAATTATACTCTGGGGGATGTCAAATAAATATAATTTGTACATTTACCCTATAATGAACGAAGAAATCTACTTTTTATACAGTACCGTGAGCCCAGTTGCTCTTGCGCGTCCGTTCACATCTCGCCGTCGTCGCCCGTAAGGGTAAGATATAATTATGGAATTAGGTGAGTCCATTTCCGCACAGCAAATCAAAACTTTTTTTACACTTTTAAATCTATCTGGCAATGAACTTAATTGTTGCTAACGAATCACATTTTAAATACGCTCAGGATATCTGCGATACCATAGCTGAATCTGCTAAAGTTCGTGGAACCGGTATTGCAAAACGTACCCCTGAATATATTCAAAGAAAACTATCTAACGGTAATGCTATTTTAGCTTTGGACGGAGATAAATTTGCAGGCTTCTGCTACATTGAAGTTTGGGGGCACGAAAAATTTGTTGCCAATTCCGGACTCATAGTTCACCCAGACTACAGAGGTCAGGGACTTGCGAAAAGCATAAAAGCCAAGATTTTTGAACTTAGTAGACAGAAATTTCCAGATGCTAAAATATTTGGTATTACCACAGGCTTAGCTGTTATGAAAATTAACTACGAGCTTGGCTACAAACCTGTTACGTTTTCAGAACTAACCGATGATCCAGAATTTTGGAAAGGTTGTCAAACTTGCAAGAACTTCGATATTCTTACCAGAACAGAGCAAAAAATGTGCTTATGTACAGGCATGCTATACGATGGTAACATAAAGAAAAAATCTGAGGAAATGAAACCAGTAAATAGCAAAGCTTTTACAAGATTAAAAAGTATTAAAGAGAGTTTGTTTCTTAAAAAGAAAGAAGAAAATAAAAGTTAGCGTATAGAAAATAGAAAATTAAAAAAATGAGCTGGCTGATGAAGGTTTTTCAACCTTTTTTTTCTAACATCTCTTCTCTATTTTATTTTTTCTAACCTCTCTTTTCTAAACACTATCAAACCAAAACAATAATTACCCAGCATCACGGGATTTGAACATATTATAATGAAAAAATTAGTACTAGCATACAGTGGCGGATTAGATACATCTTACTGCGCAAAACATTTATCAAAAGACAAAGGATTTGAAGTACATGCCGTTAGTGTAAATACTGGCGGATTCTCATCCGATGAAATTAAAGAAATTGAAAAAAAAGCACTTGAATTAGGTGCAACTTCATACACTTCTATTGATGCCGTACAGACATTTTATGATAAAGTAGTAAAGTATCTAATATTCGGCAACGTATTAAAAAACAATACTTACCCCCTTTCGGTAAGTGCAGAACGTATTGTACAGGCAATCGAGATTGTAAACTACGCCAAAAAAGTAGGGGCTGGCTACATCGCCCACGGTAGTACCGGTGCAGGTAATGACCAAGTCCGTTTCGATATGATATTTCAGATTATTGCACCCGAAATTGAAATCATCACCCCTATTAGAGATAATAAACTAGCAAGGGAGGAAGAGATTGCATACCTGAAAGAAAACGGGGTAGATTACCCTTGGGAGAAAGCAAAATACTCTGTAAACAGAGGTTTATGGGGAACATCGGTTGGTGGTGAAGAAACTTTAACTTCTGATAAAGCATTACCAGATAGTGCTTACCCAAGCCAGTTACAAGAAAAGAACCCTACCGATGTAAAGCTGACTTTCGAAAAAGGTGAGTTGGTTGCTATCGACGGTAAAAAAGATAACCCAGTTGCAAATATTGAAAAGCTTGAGGCTCTAGCTTCAAAGTATGCCATTGGCAGAGATATTCATGTTGGTGACACTATAATTGGTACTAAGGGTAGAGTTGGTTTTGAAGCTCCTGCTTCCTTGATCATTATAAAAGCGCACCACTTATTAGAGAAGCATACGCTTACTAAGTGGCAACAATATCAAAAAGAACAACAAGGTAATTTCTACGGCATGTTATTGCACGAAGGCAACTACCTAGATCCTGTTATGAGAAACATAGAAACTTTCTTGACAGACACACAAAAAATGGTCTCTGGCGATGTATTTGTCGGCTTGTATCCTTTTCAGTTCAGGTTGCATGGCATTTCATCTAAACATGATTTAATGACCGATGCTTTTGGTAAATATGGTGAAGTAAATAAAGGTTGGACGGCAGATGATGCGAAAGGCTTTATTAAAATTCTATCAAATCCTGGAAAAATTTATAACCATGTGAATGGGGATAAATAAGTCGTTAGGAGTTAGGAGTTAGGAGTTAGGAGTTAGGAAAATGTAGTATTAAGTAATGAGTACAAAGTATTAAGTAAAAAGATTAAAAGTGTTATTCAAGTACTTCGTACTTAATACTTAATACTTCGTACTAATTACGAAAAAATAAAATTATGATTAAAGCAGGTATTATTGGCGGTTCTGGTTATACGGGTGGGGAGCTTATTCGAATTCTATTGAATCATCCTGCCATTAGAAACGTAATTACCTTTGATAAAAAAGC
>JANQUX010000487.1:0-2005 GCA_030730545.1 Maribacter sp.
ATTTTTAGACTATGACGGTACATTAGCAGGTTTTCATGCTGATCCACAAAAAGCATCGCCAGACGAAGAATTATACAAACTACTTGATGCAATCTCTTCTCAACCAAATACAGATATGTATTTAATCAGTGGGCGAGATAAAGAAACGTTCACTAAATGGTTCTTACCTAAAAAATACAATATGATTGTCGAACATGGCGTATGGATCTCTCAAGATGGTGAAGAGTTTAGGATGCTAGAAACGGTGAAAAAAGATTGGATGGAGAAAATTTTACCGGTGTTAGAATCTTTTGTTGACCGTACACCAGGTAGTTTTATTGAAGAGAAAAATTACTCTTTAGCATGGCATTACAGAAAAACAGATCCCGACTTTGGTCAAAAGCGTTCTGTTGAGTTAAATACGGTATTAACAAGTCTTATTGCCAATGATGACTTAAGTGTATTAAATGGTAATAAGGTGATGGAAATTAAGAGTAGTAATGTTAATAAAGGTCGAGCTTCTATGCGCGTGTATACCGAGCATGAGTACGATTTTGTATTTGCGATTGGTGATGATTGGACCGATGAATTCATGTTTCAAGAATTACCTGAAGATTCTATTACAGTTAAAGTTGGGCGTCAAAAAACGCAGGCAAGATACTTTGTTGATAACCCTAAAAATGTACGTGCAATTTTAAAGAGATTTGCCGACAAAGAATAGGTTAACCTAACAGATTATAATTTACAATAATTAGAATCTTATAATATTTTGTACTCTATTGAAATCTAAACCTCATATTCTCCCCATCATTATTCTATCGCAATTTGCCTGTACCTCTACTTGGTTCGCAGGAAATGCGATCATAGAATCACTAACTGAAAAGTTGAATTTTGGTACAGATAGTATTAGTTATGTAATCTCTTCGGTACAATTCGGATTCATCATCGGTACGCTAATATTCGGTATTCTAATGATTGCCGATCGGTTTTCTCCTTCTAGAGTATTTATGGTTTGTGCCTTTCTAGCAGCTGCTTCTAATCTGACATTGATCTATCCTGAATTGAACATGGGCGGGTTACTATTCGCAAGGTTTAGTACAGGTTTTTTTTTAGCTGGTATTTATCCCGTAGGAATGAAAATAGCAGCAGATTATTACGAAAAAGGTTTGGGCAAAGCGCTAGGATTTTTGGTCGGAGCATTAGTTCTAGGCACCGCTTTTCCTTTTTTAATTAAAGGAAGCCCTTTAGCAGGTCATCCAGACAAGGTTATAATGTTAACCTCTGGTATTACCGCGTTGGGCGGACTATTACTCTTCTTACTCGTACCCAACGGTCCGTATCGAGTGGCAAGTGCCACGTTAAAATTTGATGCGGGACCGAAGCTTTTTAAAAATTTCGAATTTAAAAAAGCTGCATTTGGCTATTTCGGGCACATGTGGGAACTTTATGCTTTTTGGGCTTTTACACCTATTGCCATTCAATATTTTGCCATTCAATCAGGTAGTGATATTTCGGTCTCACTTTGGTCAGGAATCGTTATTGCCCTCGGCGGATTATCTTGCGCCTATGGCGGCATACTTTCGCAACGCATTGGCAGTAAGAAAGTAGCATTGATAGCGTTAATAGCATCCGGATTTCTATGTTTAATTTCTCCACTTCTATTTTCACTTCCTATATATGTATTCTTGGCAGGTTGGTGTTTATGGGGCATTGCTGTTACTGCAGATTCTCCTCAATTCTCAAACTTGGTGGCATCAGCCGTGACACCTGAATTAAAAGGTACTGCACTAACTCTAGTAAATTGTATTGGTTTTGCCATTACTATTATAAGTATTCAACTTCTAGGATCACTTCAATCGATCATCCCTATTGATCTTTTATTTATTCCTTTAGCCATTGGTCCAATGTTAGGTATATCCTCTTTATTATCTAAAAAGAAAAACGACAGAAATACTCAAAGTTGAGATGCTAATTCACCTTATCCTAATAATTGCATTACCTATTTTTTATCCTATTTAAATAATAC
>JANQUX010000487.1:2015-2744 GCA_030730545.1 Maribacter sp.
TGATTCTTATTGACTGCATTCTCCGCTCTTATAATTTAGTACATGAAATTATGGTCAACCCTATATTTTACTTAATTTTAGAAACCTATTACCCAAACTAACTTTACTCATAAAAAAAATTTGAAATGAAAAAATTATTACTACTTACCTTATTAACCTCAGCCATAACCTTATCTGCACAAACCGACCAACGTATTTACAACATTATCGATGCCGTTTCTGCCGAGAGAATAGAAAACGATGTTACAAAACTTGCAAATTTCGGCACTAGACATACCTTAAGCGATACAGTTTCCACGACAAGAGGCATTGGTGCAGCAAGACGTTGGATCAAAAGCGAATTCGAAAAAACAGCTGCCGAATGTAATGGGTGTTTAAATGTTTTCTTTCAAAAAGACTTAGTTAAAAAAGGTGCTAACGACCGTATTATAAAAGATGTAGAAGTAGTTAATGTAGTTGCTATTCAAAAAGGGACAAAATACCCTAATCGCTATATAATTATGAGTGGCGATATCGATTCTCGTGTAAGCGACCCAACCAATTTCACAGATGATTCTCCGGGTGCAAATGATAACGCCAGTGGTATGGCAGGTACTATCGAAGCTGCCCGTGTATTATCTAAATATAAATTCGAGAACAGTATTATCTATATGGGTCTGTCTGGTGAAGAACAAGGTCTTTTCGGCGGTGGTGGTATTGCGCAATACGCAAAAGATAAAGGCTGGGAAG
>JANQUX010000488.1 GCA_030730545.1 Maribacter sp.
GCAAATTAAAGACCATACTAAGAAAATTGCTCTTGCATTAAATACGGTTGGTTTAATCAACATACAGTTTGCCATAAAGGATGAAGTTGTATATATCATAGAAGCAAACCCTAGAGCTTCTCGTACGGTACCTTTCATTGCAAAGGCTTACAAAGAACCTTATGTTAATTATGCAACGAAGGTTATGTTAGGAGATAAGAAGGTAAAAGATTTCAATTTTAATCCTCAATTAGAAGGATTTGCTATAAAACAACCAGTATTCTCTTTCAATAAATTCCCGAATGTGAATAAGAATTTAGGTCCTGAAATGAAAAGTACAGGTGAAAGTATTTTGTTCATTGATAGTCTTAAAGACGATGAATTTTACAACCTATACGCAAGGCGTAAAATGTATTTAAGTAAATAGTCTTTTTTTAAGACTTATATTATAGTAGAAGGGGAAATTTAGTGTTGTTAAAGTTTCCCTTCTGCATATAATCTTCTAATTTCTTTCTTATCAAATTTACCAACACTAGTTTTTGGTACTTCATTAATAGTTACATAATTATCAGGTATTTGGTAACTAGCAAAATCTTTAGATAAATACTCTTTCAGCTCTTCGGTCGATACAGGGGTATTTTCATCGGTTAATACTAAAGTAGCCAAAGGTCTTTCAGACCATTTTTTATCAGGAATGGCAATCACGGCAGCTTCCTTAATCTTCGGATGAGACATTAACGCCAGCTCTAAAGCAACGCTAGAAATCCATTCGCCACCACTTTTTATTAAATCTTTGGTACGATCAGTTATTTCCATGTAGCCATTTTCATCAATGGTACTTACATCGCCTGTTCTAAACCAACCATCTTTGGTAAAGTTTTCTCGGCTATTAGTCTTAAAATAAGACTTAATGACCCAAGCGCCTTTCACTTGTAATTCTCCCATTGTTTTACCATCACGTGGAGCTACTTTACCATCATCACCAATTATTCGCATTTCTATCCCAGGGAATTCAATTCCTTGTTTCGCACGGACTTTAATTTGTTCTTTTTCACTAAGTTCTTCATGTTTTCTCTGTAGTCTGCTCGCTGTCCCAAGAGGTGAAGTTTCCGTCATTCCCCAAGCTTGAACTCCCCTAATACCAAAGTCTTTTTCGAAATTTTCGATCAGGCTAGCGGACAACGCAGAACCACCTACTAAATATTCTTCTAAAGCTAGTTTTTTCTTTGGCGGATTCTTTTTCATTTCATCATAGACTCCTCGCCAAATAGACGGCACTCCGTTAGCTTTATTGATGTTTTCACTTTCTAATATTCTAATAATTGCATCTGGGCGCAAGTGAAGTGAAGGCATTACCATGTCTGAACCAGTTAATAGGCACATATACGGAAACCCCCAAGCCATAACATGAAACTGAGGTACAATGAGTAGTACTATGTCATTATTACTGTAGTTGCCAGCATTTGGTGAAAGAATAGTCATGGCATGCAGGTAAGTAGATCGATGCGAATAAAGAACACCTTTTGGCATTCCTGTCGTACCGCTCGTGTAGCACATTCCACTAGCATCGTGTTCATTAATTAGTGGCCAATCGATAGTTTCTAATTGCTCGCCAATCAAGTCTTCATAATGTATTATATTTTGTAAACTAGTTGTAAAACCTTTGGGGGCGTTGATGATAATATACTTTTCTACAGTTTCTAATTTAGGAGCTATTTTTTCTAAAAGAGGCACAAGGGTTGCATCTACAAAAATCACCTTGTCTTCAGAATGGTTGATTATAAATTCGGTTTGCTGAGATGATAATCTAATATTTATAGTGTGGCAAACCGCGCCAATTCCCGGAATTCCGTAATAAAGCTCCACATGTTGGTAATGATTCCATGCAAAGGTGCCTACCATATCACCTTTACAGATACCTAATTTATTTCGTAAGGCATTGGCAAGTTGACAACAACGTTTATATAGTTGACCATAGGTATATTGGTGTCTACTACCATCTGGCAAGTAAGAGATTAATTTTTTATCAGGAAATGCACTATTTGCATATTTTAAAATGGTATTAGTGGTAAGTGGGTAATCCATTATTAATCCGTTCATAAAAAAACTTTTAGTTTACGTAATTGCTTGTATTATAAATTTAATCATTCTAAGATAAGGTATCATCATAATTTTAACAATGTATCGAGAAAATAATAATTTACCGGTTTATCTTTTGCATATCTCTTTTCAGGTCAAAAATTTATTTTATTAGATAATTCCTTGATATGTTTTATAATTAATCTTGCGTGGTATAATATTTAAACCATTAAGTTGAAAAAAATTCTTTTAGGTCTAATTGTTTTGTTAGTTGTATTTGGAGTATTGACGTATTGGTCATTATCAAGTACTAGCAAAACTTTTGATACATGCGAGATTTTAGAATTTTCTAACGTCGATGAAATAGACTTTAAAAAATATGATTCAGTTTTAGTTGCCGCGAGTACGTTATATAAAGCAAACGCAATTAAAAGTGTAATGCAAGGGGAGCAGTATAGAAAAGCATGGGCTACACCAGTTAAAGTTCCGATTTTGTATTTGAATAATTTAGAAGGAAATGTAAAAATTCTTGAAGAGGGTGGTGGTCATCAAACCCATTCACTTAAATTGAAAAGAGAAGATGGTACCCTAATGACATTGAGAAGCGTCTCTAAAGACCCATCGCCATTAGTACCCAAGGTTGCTGAGACTATGGGCATTGAAAATATTATAGTTGATGGTATATC
>JANQUX010000489.1 GCA_030730545.1 Maribacter sp.
CGCTTCGAGAAATACCACGTGCTAAAGGAATTGTGCAGTAGGTACATTTATAATCACAACCATCTTGAACTTTTAAAAAAGCTCTTGTTCTATCTCCAATAGCATAACTACCTACATAAAAATCTGCATCGGCGATTTCACAAGAATGAACCTTACCATGATCATTTTTGGTTAAATCGTTTATATAATCGGTAATCTTGAATTTTTCCGTAGCTCCTAAAACCAAATCGACCCCATCTACATCAGCAAGTTCTTCTGGCTTTAATTGTGCGTAGCAACCAACTGCCGCAACAAAAGCATCGGGATTTATCTTCTGTGCTTTTTTAACTATGGTCTTAAATTTTTTATCGGCATTATCGGTTACAGAACATGTATTTATAACATACATATCTGCTTTTTCTGAAAAATCTACCCTATCAAATCCCTCGTCTTCAAAACTACGGGCTATGGTAGATGTTTCTGAAAAATTCAACTTACATCCTAAAGTGTAAAAAGCCACTTTTTTCTTCATCTAATAATCTCTTTGAGCGTGTAAAAATACTTAAACTTCAATTGGCTGTAGCAATATAAGTGATTGAATTTCAATTCTATATACTTAATACTTTCTCCATTTTTTAGTAATTTCAAATACATGAGTAAGAATATTGGCTTCAACATCATCAAACTCTACCCCTCTTCTCGCCATCATTACCTTTGCTGCATAAAATGCTTTTGCAGGTTGATATGCCGTAAACCCAGATGCACCACCCCAACTAAAACTTGGAACAAAATTTCTAGGAAACCCAGGAACATAGATATTCGAATTTACCCCAATTACAGTACCTGTATTAAACATGGTATTTATAGCGGTTTTACTATGGTCACCCATCATAAGTCCGCAAAACTGCAACCCGGTTTGTTCGAAACTCTCTGTGGCATAATTCCAAAGCCGGACTTTCGCATAGTTATTTTTTAGGTTTGAGTTATTGGAATCTGCACCTATGTTACACCATTCTCCTAATACGGCATTGCCCAAATAACCTTCATGACCTTTACTTGAATAACCAAAAATAACCGAATTACTTATTTCTCCGCACACCTTGCTATACGGACCAATGGTAGTCGCCCCATAGAGCTTACCTCCCATTTTTACGATGGCATGATCACATAAAGCCAAACCACCACGTATTAGACTTCCTTCCCATATTTCAGAGTTCTTACCTAGGTAAATAGGTCCGTCTGTAGCGTTAAGTATACTGAATTCAACCTTTGCTCCTTCTTCAAGAAATATACGCTCTGGGTGAATTAATTGATTCGTTTTTGATATGGGTTGACTTTTACGTCCTTTGGTAATAAAGTCAAAATCAAACTGCAAAATAGCAGCGTTTTTATCGAAAATATCCCAGGTATTATTGATTTGCACGATATCACCCTTAAATGTAATGGTATCGAATGCACTTAATTCATCGATAGTTTTAGAAACAGCAGCTACATATGCGATAATCAATTCGCCCGACATCAACACTTCACCAGATTGCAAAGCCTTAACCGCTTTTAACAACTCGTTCGAAGGTAATACCGATGCATCTATAAACACATTAGCATCTTCTAAATTAACCGGGTATTTTATACTTAAATAGTCTTCGGTCAAAGATGTAACCGAAACTTTTAAAAATGCTTCCCAACGCTCTTTCAAGGTCATAATACCTACTCGAATTTCTGAAACGGGACGAGTAAAAGTGAAGGGTAAAAGATGATCCCTACGAGGACCATCAAAAAGAATAACATTCATACGAGATGATTTTTTTCAAAATTAACAAATATCTCTAGAGCAACTATATTTAATAGATAACTTCTATTATTTAAAAGTTAAATGAAAAAGAAACGCCTTCGAAATTTTCGAAGGCGTTATATTTAATAAAGAAATAATATTACTATTCTTCCTCTTCTTCTTTTGTTTCTTCTTTAACAAATTTCTTGTACTTGTTCTTGAACTTGTCGATACGACCTGCTGTATCCAAGAATTTAGCTTTACCAGTGTAAAACGGGTGAGAAGTTCTTGAAATTTCCAATTTTACTAATGGATACTCAACACCATCAACATCTAAAGTCTCTTTAGTATCAGCTGTTGATTTTGTCAAAAATACTTCTTCATTAGACATGTCCTTAAAGGCCACTATCCTATAATTTTCTGGGTGTAAATCTTTTTTCATTATAAAAACTTTAATGCACCCATTCCGACGGGCACTCATTTTAAGGCTGCAAAAATAGTGAAATTATACAAATGGACAATTAGAAATCAAAAAAAATATTAAAATTAAATTTTAGCACTTTTGTAACAAAATAGATATTCGTCATACTAATTAAGAAAACTACCTTAAAATAAAAATATTATGGAAGACAATGAACCAAAAACTGGAAAATACGCATTAAATTTTGGATTGCTTTTAGGAGTAGTCAGTGTGATATTCGCATTTATGTTATATACAGCAGATATGCATTACCAAGGTGGTATACCAATCATGCTCATAAGTCTTTCGCTATCATTAGCTGCATTAATTATAGCAATGATTCAGTTTAAAAAGGCCAATCGTGGGTACATGACTTTTGGACAAGCGCTTAAAATTGGAGTCGGTGTTTGTTTAATTGGTGGTATTATTGGCATCATATTTAATCAGATTATGGCTAATGTTATTGATCCCGATATGATGGCAAAGGCAATGGAATTTCAAAAAAACCAGTTATTAGAGACCACAAAAATGAC
>JANQUX010000490.1 GCA_030730545.1 Maribacter sp.
TTTTAAGCTTTGTAGTTTCAATGGTTATAATTCTAGTAATAAAGAAGCCTTGGAAACATAATTTGTATACCACAGGTACTTATATAGATGCAAATGTTGATGAGGCGTCGTTTAGCACAGGTTTGTTGCTACAAAAAGAAGATTCATTATCTAATCTTGCCAAGTTACAACGCTACAAAGTATCTGAAGAGCTTACGAAAAGGCTAGGTACTATACAACCGCCTAACAAATTAAAACAAGCGGTTTTGGTTACGCTAGGGTTGGTATTACTTGGTGTTGTGGTTCAGAAATTAGACTTGTTTAAAGGTGTAGAAAGTGTTTTAGGAAATTCTACTAACAAAACACAAATTCAGTTTGTCGCAACTGATAGTATTAATGAGAAATCTATCATTCCAAAAATCACAAGTCAAAATATTAGTATTACATATCCAACCTATACACGAAAAAAAATAATTGCTGTAAGCGACCCAAATATAAAGGCGATTACAGGTGCTACAGTTCTGTGGACGCTAGAGTTTGATAATCTCGTTACTGAAGTTTACTTAGACCGCATGGGAGAACTAATTCCATTGCAAAAAGGCAAAAAGGGATATAGCATAAGACAACTGTTATCAGAATCGGGCTTCTATAGTTTTAAATTCAAGAATGAGGAAGGCATTGAATTTACGTCCGATTTATTCTCGTTAGAAGCAATACCCGATAATCAGCCAGAAATAGAGATTTTAGGGTTGGAACAATACACGTATTTCGATTTTTCAGACAAAAAGATTGTCGAGCTAGAAAGTGCAATTAGTGATGATTACGGAATTGACCAAACTTATATCATAGCAACCGTAAGTAAGGGATCGGGAGAATCGGTGAAGTTTAGGGAAGAGAAATTGAATTTCAAGGAAACTATTTCGAAAGGTGTGAAATCGGTGAGGGCTACGAAAACACTAGATTTAAATGCCTTAAAAATGGAAATGGGTGACGAGCTCTATTTCTATATTGAAGCCTTTGATGAAAAACAACCCAAGCGAAATGTGGCGCGTAGCGAAACATATTTCGCAGTTATAAAAGATACTGTTAGTGAGCAATTTGGAGTAGAAGGAACTTTGGGAGTAGACCAAATGCCCGATTATTTCAGAAGTCAGCGACAGTTGATTATCGATACAGAGAAGTTGATAAAAGATAAGCCTAGCATCACAAGTAAAGAGTTTAAGTCGAGAAGTAATGAACTGGGGTTCGACCAAAAATCACTGCGTTTAAAGTATGGTCAGTTTATGGGCGATGAATCTGAAATGGAAGAAGCGCCAAGTGAGATCGAAAGTCATGAAGAAGGTGAGGAGCATGATCATGCTGAAGATCAAGAAAATATATTAAAAGAATACTCGCACGACCATGATGGTGATAACGAGCATAATTTGGTTGCCGCTGAAAAAGCAGAAGAGGCTGAAGATCCTTTGCATGACTACCTTCATAATCATGATGACCCTGAGGAATCTACCTTATTTGAAGAATCGCTAAAAACAAAATTGCGAAAAGCTTTGAATATCATGTGGGATGCCGAATTACACCTACGATTAAACGAGCCCGAAAAGTCATTACCATTTCAATATGATGCCTTAACGCTTATTCAAGAAATTAAGAACAGTGCCCGTATTTATGTACACCGAATAGGTTTTGATCCTCCGCCAATTAAAGAAGACAGCAGACTTACCGGTAAAATAAAGGATATTGAGAACTACCGAAAAAACGAGACCAAAGAAGTGGAGAATCCCTTTGAAGCATTGGAGAATGCTGTTGCTCGTTTAGAACAGTTAATACAGCAAGAAAGCATTTTTAATGAGGCTGATAATGCGCTTTTTACTGCCGCAGGCAATGAATTGGGGCAATTGGCAATAGCTAACCCAAGTAAGTATTTACAAGTCTTACAGGGCTTAAAACGAATTGAGAATAATACGAAGCGAACAATGGCTAATTATAAATTTGTTCAAAAGGGATTATTAGCAGCCTTACCGAAAACACCACAAGTACCTGGTGCTAAAAAAGAGTATACAGATGAAATCAATTCATTATTTCTTAAACAACTAGAGGTGTATGATTGATGGTTTCTCATTTTTGCAAAAAGAGCTCATGATCCCCATTTTACTTGGCGGATTAGTAATTTTTAATATCTATGTTTGGAAAGAATGGCAAACGAAACAGAGGGGTCGTTTTGTTATAAATTCTATTGTTGCTTTGATAACAATCTTGGCATTGGGTATATTAATTCTAGAGCCTGCAAAAGAAGTTGAGATTAATGATAGTCAGGCATTAGTGCTGACCGATAATTTTAATGCCGTAGTAAAAGACAGTCTTTTAAATCATTTTAAGGGTATAAAGGTTTTAGATTATAATCCGGTAAAATCGATTCGTAAAGAGCTCGATTCCCTTACTAATGTTATTGTACTTGGTGATGGTATTGAACCGTATGACTTTTATTTGTTCGATAGCATTCCCACAACCTATATTCCTAATGCTGCGCCATTGGGAACAACGCAACTGAACTATACGGAACAGCTTATTTTAGGTGAAAAATTAAAGATTTCTGGTAGTTATTCAAATCTTATAGAAAAGTCATTTTTAGTACTACAAGATTCAAGAAATAACGGGTTAGATTCTATACACTTCGTTGAAGATAAGAATATAGATTTTATCTTGAAAACTCGCCCAAAAGTAGCTGGAGCTTATAT
>JANQUX010000491.1 GCA_030730545.1 Maribacter sp.
TCTCTCCATCAATATTTTTACCATCTTTATATTGGTTATAGGTTCCAATAGCTTCTAAACCAAGTCCACTTTTAAAATATCTACCGATACTTACTCTTGATGGATAAGGAACTAAATTCCATTCATCTCCAAAATTAAAGAGTCCATCAAAAACATTACCTGAATCATCTACAGCGTTTAAACCGACACCGAAAATCCAAGAGCTCTGAACAATACTATCTTTTGCTGTAATTTGAAGTTCATCTTGGGCGAAAGTGACAGATGATAACATAAGCAGTACTAAAAAACTAAACACAGTAGTAGTTTTCATAATTGTAAATTTGGGGTTATAAAATGTAAAATTAGTTGTAGATGAGGAGGTTGACAAATAATTACCGTGTACAGCAATTAAAATCGTTCGTTAGTCGAATGTAGAATTATTATCGACTAATTACTTTATAATTTTGAGAGTTTTTGTACTTAAAGGCAACTTGTACATACTGAAAGGACTCACAATAAAAGTATTTTCTTCTTTAGATGCTATAGCCTTCATTTTATGAATCTGCAAATAATCAGCCTTCTCACTCAGCTCTAAATCAGCATAATTAGAAGCTGAACTATCGCCACACCAAATGAGAATCATTTCGGTGTTAAAATCTATTGAAGGCGGAGTCAATCCTGGTTTTCTGGTCCGGTTAATTTTACCATAAAATGCATTCAATTCTTTTTGATTCTTTATTAAAAGATACTCTTCTTGCTCAAAGCCGCTGTAATTCTCATTTAAAATAAGGTCCATACCCGTATCATTAGATTCTTGCAAACTACTTTGAGCAGCGCTCTTACAAGAATTCAGCTGAATTATAGCTAATAGAAAAAAACAAGTAAAATATTTAAACATTTTTGAATCTTCCTTTATAAGCCCTTTCATATACTTCTTCGTAAAGCGGAACCACTTTTTGAATATCAAAACGCTGTGCCTCTTTTAAAGCATTAAGTTTGAATCTTTCTAAAACACTATCATTCTTTAAAATGGTAATCGCCTTAGCCGCCATATCGTTGATATCACCAACATCACTTAAAAATCCACTTACGCCTTCGGTATTCACCTCTGGTATACCACCAGCATTACTAGAAATCACCGGGACTTTATTTATCATCGCCTCAAGAGCTGCTAGTCCGAAACTTTCTGATTCTGATGGTAATAGAAATAAATCTGAAAAGCATAGAATCTTATCAATCTCATTACTATTCCCTAAAAATATAACCTTATCTGCTATACCTAATTCTTCGCATAAACGCTCAGCACCTTCTTTCTCAGGTCCTTCACCGACCATAATAAGTTTTGAAGGAATTTGAAGTTGAATTTTACTGAATATTTTAATTACATCAGGTATACGCTTTACTTTTCTAAAGTTACTTATATGCGTCACTATCCGTTCACCTTCAGTTGCCATATTTGACCTTTGGCAATCGGTAAAAGAAGTACTGTATTTTTTTGCATCGATAAAGTTAGGGATAACTTCAATTTCGCCTTTGATGTCAAAAGTATCTAAAGTACCCTTTTTTAAACTTTCAGAAACTGAAGTAACCACATCAGACTGATTAATACTAAAAGTAACTGCGGGTTTGTAGAAAGGATGTTTACCCACCAAAGTGATATCGGTACCATGTAGTGTTGTAATCATTGGCACATAGATACCCTCTTCCTCTAACATTTTCTTTGCCATATAGCCAGCATAGGCATGTGGTATAGCATAATGAACATGTAAAAGATCGATTTTATGAAGCTTTATGGTATCAACTAACTTACTAGATAATGCAAGTTCATAAGGCTGATAATGAAATAGTGGATATTCTGGCACATGAACTTCATGAAAGAATATTTTATTGCTCAACAACTCTAAACGAACAGGTTGCTTGTAGGTGATAAAATGAATCTCATGACCTCTATTAGCCAATGCAATTCCTAATTCTGTTGCGACTACACCACTACCACCAAAGGTAGGGTAACATACTATTGCTATTTTCATTACAACAAAACTACCTTTTTTAATTCAGAATTGAATCGTAAATAGCCTGTTGAATTCTAGTTCTTAACCCAGATTTAACTAAAAGTGTGTTCGATGCAGATGGATATGTTCTGTTAGATAAAAATACGTAGACAATTTCTTCTTCTGGATCTGCCCAAGTATATGTTCCGGTAAAACCACTATGTCCGAAACTTTTTCTTGAAACACAACCACAAGTCGGACCACTATGTTGTAGCTGTGGCTTATCGAAACCAACTCCCCTACGCACATTATTGTCACAGAAATAACAGGTATTGAATTTTTTTACTGTTCGTGAATCGAAAAATTTAGTACCGCCATAATATCCGTCTTGAAGGTACATTTGCATAATCTTGGCGACATCATTAGAGTTACTAAAAAGTCCGGCATGACCGCCTACACCAGCTTGCATAGCCGCACCCATATCATGAACATAACCTTGTACGGTACCGTATCTGTAATAGTCATCTTCCTCTGACGGAACAATCATGTTCTTATCAAATTTACCTAACGGATTATAGGAAGTGTGGTTTGCCCCAATTCTATTATAAAGAAAATTGTTTGACAATGCGTCTAGCCTTTGTCCGTAACTTTCTTCAACAACCTTTTTCATTACATAATAAGGAACGTCACTGTAACGGTATCTATTAGACTTTAAATCTTGTCGCCCTATTCTATTATATATG
>JANQUX010000492.1 GCA_030730545.1 Maribacter sp.
AATATACACCCCGTACTATGTGGTAAACATAAAGCTTATTTAACTGGAAAATCAAATGAGTTTGTAAACAAGCTTGCCGAGTATTATAACCAGTTTGAAATAATTGAAGATCTTTCAGCTTTTAATTCTGAAGTCATCAAAATTGCTATTTATCATTTCGAAAATAGTGAGCAATATATCTATCCGTTTGTGAAACATTTTGAAAGGGAATTAAAGGTAAAAGTATCTGGAGAAAATTGGCTGGATATTTCTAATATTAATGCACATAAAGGATACGCCTTAACTAAAGTTATGGAAAGCTATAGCTTAAAGTCTGATGAAGTAATGGTCTTTGGCGACTATAATAATGACCTTGAAATGCTGGCATTATCAGATTTCGGATTCGCTATGGAAAATGCCCACCCCAACGTAAAAGAAGTAGCTACATATAGCACAACAAGTAACGATAATTTAGGTGTTGAACGTATTTTAAAAGAGCTCATAAAATCTCAAATTAAATTGTAAAAATTTTTGATTATAAAACAGTTCTAAAAACTGACTGTGTATATGAACTCATCTTGACTTTTTCTTTTACCTACGAATTATACATTTTGCACCCTAATTTTGTCATTTTTGAGTTCCGTAGCTATGGCTATGTAAATAAAAAATGACTTCATTACGACACAAAAGCCATAATTCTCGGTTCCAAAGAAAAAGTCAAGATGAGTTCATGGTATTATTTAAACGTTGTATTCAAAACAGGTTTATAACTCATACTTAAATGAATTACCACTATTGTTGTTTTTCATTTTGTACCGAGAAATACTCACAACCAAAAGAGTATTAGGCATGATTTCAAAAAAAATTTGATAGCTAGTCTAGAAACAATTGTAACTTTAAAGAAAATTAAATAGTTAACTATGGATTTTAGTGATGACACAAAACTAGATAGCCTAATGGGAGCACTATTTACTCCTTACAAACAATCTGTTACAGATGTTCAAAAAGTGATAGATGCGTTACTATCACATGCAATTATAAGTTCAGAAGATGAAATAGTAAACGACCATATTGCTTTTAGAACTCTTGGAGTTCCAAATTTAGGTATAGCCTCTTTCGAAAAGCTTTTTTTACATTACGGTTATGTAAAAAAGGACTATTATTTTTTTAAAGAAAAAAAGTTAAATGCCTATTGGTACGCACCGCCATCACCTAAATATCCACGCATTTTTATAAGTGAATTAAGGGTAGATGATTTACCTGAAAAAGCAAAAACTATACTAAATAAGTATACTAAAGACATTCTCCAAGACCCCGTAGATAAAATTGATTTAAACAATGTAGAGTCTGTTGGAAACTTTTTTTATAAACCACTTTGGGACCTCCCTACAATTACCGATTATCAAGAGCTTCAAAAAATAAGTGAGTATGCTGCTTGGGTATTGTACAATAGATATTATTTAAACCATTACACTATAAGTGTTCACGATTTAAAGCCGCCATATAATTCACTAGAAAGCTTTAATGATTTTTTGATAAGCATAGGTATCACCTTAAATACGGCTGGCGGAGTCATTAAAACAAGTGCTGATGGTTTACTAAAGCAGACGAGTTCGGTAGCTAAAATGATAGATGCAATTTTTAAAGATGGTGAACATTTAAAAATATCTGGTAGTTATGTGGAGTTTGCCGAACGGTTACCATATCCAAAATCTACAAATGACACTGAGCCTACTAGAAGAAGAGATGGTTTTGAATCTGCAAATGCGGATAAAATATTTGAAAGCACCTACAGTTCTCAGACCAAAAAATCTTAAAAACTAAAGAGCTAAAAAAACCGTGATCAATACATTCGTATTGTTCACGGTTTTTTTATTTCAATCTGTACATAAATTGAACTCATGTCTTTTGCTTCTTCTTTCTGGCTGCCGGAAATAATACATTATTAAGTATTAAACGATACCCTGGTGAAGTTGGATGCAACTCTAATTCTGTTTTTGGGTCCCCTACTCTATGTTGGTAATCTTCAGGATCATGACCACCGTATAAAGTAAAAAATCCATTTCCTTGAATTCCGTGAATATATCTTGCTTCTTCGTTCAACTTATTTTCCCCTAACACTAAAACTGTTGGTTTAATTTCAGAACGTGTAAAAGCAGTTGTCTGCCCCATGAATCCTTTTACCAAAGAGGTGTGATTCTGGCAAAGCATCGTAGGCACCGGATCCCATTTTGCCGAGAAATCCATCAGAGAGAAGTAATCAGATTCCTTTGGCACATTTCCTCTTTTATTTGTCATATCAATTGAGGAGAATTCATATTTTAGCGGACTTCTCTCCAATATAAAATCGGTAAAGGCAAACGTTTTTCCGTAATCTAAGCCAGCTTGATAGTTTGGATCTGAAGCAGCGCCATCGAACATAGGTTCTACAATATCGATACCATCAGCAGCTAAAGCAATATCAAAACTATCAGTTGCAGAACACATGGCAAACATGAATCCGCCACCAATAACATAGTTTCTTATTTTTAACGCTACTGCTCCTTTTTCTTCAGACACCTTATCAAATCCTAATTTCTTTGCTAACTTTTCAGAATTCTTTTTCCCTTCAATATACCAAGGCGTTGCTCTATATGCCCCATAAAACTTACCATATTGTCCCGTAAAATCTTCGTGATGCAGGTGAAGCCAATCATACAACGCCAACT
>JANQUX010000493.1 GCA_030730545.1 Maribacter sp.
CAAAATAATTTTGAATACCTACGGGCATGCTTTTTTCACCCTCGTCTTCTATTCTAGAAATAAACATTTGAATTTTACGCAAAGGCTCTTGTAGATCGTGACTTGCCACTCTATTAAAAGATTCTAGCTCTTCATTACTATGCTTTAATTTCTCATAACTATCTATAAGTGCCCTATCTTTTTCTACACGCCCGGTAATATCTTGCACAATACCCACCGATACCGGTCTGTTATCTATTTCAACATATTTGCCTTTTAAATCTAAATGTTTTATGCGTTTTTCTTTTGTAAAGACACGGTATGCAAAAACGGTAGACGCCCCTTTCTCTATGTCATTAGCACTTAAAGATTCGAAAATGGCAACATCATCTGGGTGAACAAATTCTTTATAAGAGTTAAAAGTCACCTCAAAACTATCGGGTTCTAACCCAAGAATTCTGTAAAAGTTATCAGAAACCGTTGCGGTACCATCATCTAAATACCAAATAAAACTACCAACACCCGCTACGTTTTCTGCTTCTTTAAAAATGGTGTTTTGAAGGCTTAAATCTTCGTTCAGTTTTTGAAGATTTTTTTCTGCCTCTTTAACCTTTGTAGTATCCCAAGCAGTATTTGTAATTCCGTTAGCAGATTTTACAATGGTATTAAAAATATATTTTTTTTCACCCTCGAACGTATACACACTTTCATGCTCTTGGGTATTGCCACTAACATAACATTCTTTCATTAATTCAAAAAGTCCGTTTTCCAAAACCATTGGGTACATCTCTAACAAAGAATTACCAATAATATCTTCTTGTTCTGACCCTGTTACTTTCTCAATGGCATTAGAGGTATACCTAAATTGAAAATCGACAATATTCTTCTGTGCATCTAGTATAGGTTCAAAATGGCTAATAACATTGTTCGAACTTTTATAGACACCTTTTAAAAACTCTTCTGTTTCTTGTAATTTTTGATTCTGAATAAAAACCTGACTATTTACTTCTTGAATTTCACCTTTCTGCTTGTATATACTTATAAAACCGATTAAAAAGATGCCCAATGCCGTTAGCGCAACTAATAAAGATGACATTGGCGTTAAGAACGATTGCGAGGTATATTCTTCTTTACGCGAAACCATTAAATAGTTCTCTTCAGCGAGCATTCTATCTTTTATGACCTGAGACTCCGCCACAATTTTCGAAATCCGCTGATGACGCTTATAGCGCAAACCGTTATAATGAATAACAATACTATCTTTTACTTCTAAACTATCAGGCGCTTTAGTAGCATCAACAATGGTTGTAGTATCTATTTCAATCTTAATTCTATCATGTAAAAGTTGTAATGCCTTAACACGTTCTTGTTGTGCATCGTTGTCTGTAGTAAGTGTATTTAACCTATCTAATGACTGCCCCATTTCTGTTACCACAATGGCGGAAAGATTACTCTCTTCGTCTTCAAAAAGCTTTTTTAGTTGAATGGCTTCTACTTCTAAAAATTTAGAAGAAAGTTCTACAATCGTGCGCTGTACCTCTAGTGTGTGAGAAACAAGATCTCCTGTTTTATGAAGTCTATTTACTTGTTTGTAGCCTACACTTACTGTATATAGTAACAACGCAATCGCCAAAACCAATAGAACAATATAGGTTTTTGTAGAACCAATAAGGGACTTTAACTTCATCATGGTCTCTCTAGAAAATAAGCTTGTCATTTTTAGTAACAGGTTTAAAGGGGGGTATTACCGATCATTAAAATTTCAATGAATGAATATACCTCATTTTGATATGATCAGATTCAAATTTTCAAATAAATATGAAAATGAATTTGGATAACTTTTTTATCTACTGAAATACCACCAACGACCAATGAGAATGGTGTAGTGAAGAATACGAAATTCAATCAAAAGAAAATCCCCATTACGATTATCATCGTAATGGGGATTTTTAAGTTATAAATTTTCTTTTTAATCTTGAAGTGCCAATGCATCTTGTTCTTTTTCAGCACTTTTCTTCTGCTCTTCTACTATGTCTTGAATAAACTCATCTATTTGATCCTTTGTAACATTAGGCATACAAATTACATGCGTAATATCATCGGTCGCTAATTGCCATTTCTTTTTAATGGCATCGGCAACTTTAGGCAGTACAACAGTAATCGCCCCTTCATTCTTCCATGCGTTGATGCCTATTTTTAGAAGCTCTTGCTTACAATACTCGGCAGTTTCTAAACTATGACGATACCGTTCTTCTAAACCTTTTACGCCCATTTTCTTTATGGCGTACCACAGAAACAACGGACTATGTCCGTTTCTTGACCCTGTAATGGTGGTGTCTAACGAGCCTATATATGAAATTCCCCTTGCTATTCGATCTCGCAATGAGCGTTTAGCAATAATGACACCAGAAGGAAACGGAGACCCTATAAATTTATGCCCACTGATTGAAATACTATCTGCTCCATCTTGAAAATCGAACGGAATACGAGGTTCTATAAAAGGACCGTAAGAACCCGCCAAAGCAGCATCGCAATGTATATAGTGATTTTGAATAGCCAATTTCTTCAAAATTCTTTTCACCTTAGAAACATCATCTTTCGCCTCGGTCATCGTAGTACCAAAAGTGGTTAGAATAATAGCCGGTTTATCTCTGTTCAATTGCAAGGTATTCTCTAAATCATCATAATCTAGCTCACCATTCTCTTGC
>JANQUX010000494.1 GCA_030730545.1 Maribacter sp.
AACCATAATTGCTTTGGTGGGTACTACCGTCGTACCTTATAATCTTTTTCTACATGCAGCATTGGTAAGTGAGAAATGGAAATCGAAAGACGATCTAAAATTGGCTAAGCGAGATACGCTGGTTTCAATTATTTTAGGCGGACTCGTTTCTGTCAGTATAATTATATCTGCTGCTGCCATCAATTCTGTCGAGATTAATAATGTTATGGATATGGCAAAAGCTTTAGAACCTCTGTATGGTTCTGCTGCCTTGTATTTTTTAGGAATAGGAATGTTTGCTGCGGGCATTACCTCTGCGATAACTGCACCTTTAGCTGCTGCCTATGTGGCAAATAGTTGTTTTGGGTGGAATGCAGGCTTTAAAGATGCTAAGTTTAAAATGATTTGGATAATGATTCTAATTTTAGGGGTATTCTTTTTATCCTTCGGAATTAAACCTATTGAGATTATAAAATTCGCTCAAATTACCAATGGCTTGTTGCTACCCATAATTGCAGTTTTTTTACTATGGGTTGTAAATAGAGCGGGAGTTATGGGAGAATATAAGAATAACATGATGCAGAATATATTCGGAGGATTAATTATTCTGCTTTCAGTTTTATTGGGTGCTAAAAGTATACTAACAGTATTAGGTGTTTTGTAAATGGCGAAAAGAACTATAGATATTAATTGTGATGTAGGGGAAGGTGTAAGGAATGAAGAAGAGTTATTTCCGCTTATTAGTTCTTGTAATATTGCTTGTGGTGGTCACGCCGGTTCTAGAGAGAGTATACTATTCTGTTTAGAGTTAGCAAAGAAGTATAGTGTAAAGGTAGGTGCGCATCCATCATATCCTGATAGGGAAAATTTTGGTCGTGTTTCTATGAATATATCTAGCGATGCATTAATCCAAAGTATTAAAGAACAATTGCAATTATTCATGTCTTTATGTAATCAGATAGATGTTCAATTACATCATATTAAACCTCATGGGGCACTTTATAATGATATCGCTAAAGACGAACATCTAGCGAAAACGTTTTTAACAGGTATAGAAGAATTCAAAAAAGGGGTAGTATTATATGTTCCTCATGGTAGTGTCATTCAAACATTGGCAACCAATCAAGGCTTCAAAATAGCTATAGAGGCTTTTGCTGATAGAAATTACAATACTGATTTAAGTTTAGTGTCTAGAAAAGAAAGTAATGCCTTAATTACTGAAGGTAAAGAGGTTTTAGCTCATATTTTAAGAATGTATAACGAAAAGGAGGTTAAAACGGTGAGTGGAGATAATATTCCTATTATTGCAAATACCTATTGTATTCATGGCGATACACCATCGGCATTGCAAATTTTGGCGTATATTACAAAGCATCTTTCTGAACATAATCTACAAGTAAAATCGTGAATTCCCCTAAAATACATATCAAACCATTTGGAGTACATTCCGTCTTAATTGAATGGCCAAATGAGGTAAGTGAACTCATCTTAGAAAAAATATTACATTTCGAACGCTTTTTAAGTAGAGAGGTGTTTACGAATAAGGAGTGGGAGTTAGTGCCCGCCTATAATTCTCTTTTGTTAATTAATAGGACGAAACAGATCGATTTTAAGAAAATTTCAAATGATATCAATAAGTGGTATTCGCAATTGCAAGAGTCACCGAAGCCTGATCGATACTTATGGCGTTTACCCGTTTCTTATGATGCGGAGTATGCGTTAGACCTAGATGAAGTTGCGAGTATTTTACATAAAACAAAACAAGAAATTATTGCCTTGCATACAGCAGTAACATATACGGTATATGGTATTGGCTTTCTACCTGGCTTTATGTATTTAGGCGGAATACATAAAGATTTAGAATTACCAAGAAAAGCAACACCTAGACCTAAAGTGGTAAAGGGTGCTGTGGGTATTGCAGGTAAGCAGGCAGGTATTTATCCACAAGAATCGCCCGGTGGGTGGAATATTATCGGCAACTGCTCAGTGCCTATTTTTGATGCTACGAAAGAGAATCCATGTTTTGTAAGTGTTGGCGATAAAATTGAATTTTATCAAATATCAAAAGCAGAGCATAACCTGCATAAAATTGAGGCAGAAGTCGGAATTTATAAACCTGAAAAAATTAAAATAGATGCTTAAAGTTCTAAAAGCAGGTTTTTATACCACTGTACAAGATTCAGGTAGATTTCATTATAGACATAAGGGTGTACCCGTTTCTGGGGTAATGGACGAAATGTCTGTATTTAAAGTAAACTCATTGTTAGAAAACAAAGAATCTGCTGCCGTGTTAGAAATTACTATGACCGGACCAACGCTTATTTTTGAAGAAGAAACATATATGGCGCTTGGTGGTGCAAAAATGTCTGCAACTCTTAATAATTTACCTATTCAAAATTATAAGGTTTATGAGATAAATGTGGGCGATATTTTATCTTTTGGTAGATTAGAAAAGGGCTTTCGGGCTTATCTAGGGGTAAAAGACGGTTTTACTACAAAAGAGGTCTTAGGTAGTAAATCATTTTATAAGCCAATCACAAAGGCAAATAGACTTGCAGATAATGATATGGTTCCTTTTGAAGTGCAAAAGCTTTTTAAACCAAAAATATCAGAAATAAAGGTTTCCTCATTTTTAGATGATTCAGTTTTAGAAGTAGGTAAGGGTCCGGAGTTCGATTTGTTAAACGATAAGCAACTA
>JANQUX010000495.1 GCA_030730545.1 Maribacter sp.
TTTATGTAAGGGTTGAAAAAAGTAATACCATAGTTGAAGAAAAGTTAATTACCTTGAACAACAATTCAAAAACCATATCGGTACCTGTTACCGAAAATGATTTAGGCGGATTTGTAGTTACTTACGGTTATGCATTTGCCAATTATTTTGAATGGAACACTCATAATATTCTTGTACCCTACCCTTCTAGCGATTTACAAATAGAGACTACAACATTTAGAGATAAAATTGCTCCGGGTGTTGATGAAACTTGGTCTTTTAAGATCAAAGGTCCGGAAGGTGAAAAAGTAAGCGCTGAATTATTGGCAAGTATGTACGATGCCTCTTTAGACCAGTTCAGCCCTCATTCTTGGAGCTTTTATCCGCTAAATAGACCAAATTACTATTCGCGAATTAGAACGAACGCTCATAATAGCTTTTCGACCAGTAGTTTCTATACATTTTCGAATTATAATAATTTAAGCTATCCTAGTCTAAATTTTGATTCTTTCGATTCATTCGGGTTAGATTTTATGTTACGAGGAAACTTCTATGAATCACGTGCTATTAGCTATGGTTCTGCACCCATGAGAAAATCTATGATGGCAGATGATGCCCTCCTAGATGAAGTTGTTACCCTTGGCTATGGCACTGTTAAAAAAGAAAATGAATTATCAAGTGCTGTTGCCGGTGTTCAACCTACAGCATTAGAACCCGAGAAAGAGAAAGAAGATTTTGAATCGGTTACCATTCGTAAAAACCTACAGGAAACCGCTTTTTTCTTTCCAAAATTACAGACCGACAAAGAAGGAAATGTTTCGTTCAATTTCACCACGCCTGAAGCATTAACACGTTGGAATTTGCAACTCTTGGCACATACTAAAGACCTGGAAAGCACGATAACCAATCTATCTACAGTAACCCAAAAAGAGTTGATGGTGACCCCAAATGCACCGCGATTTTTACGTGAAGGCGATGAGATTAACATTAGCAGTAAAATATCTAATCTAACAGAAAAGCTACTTTCTGGTCAAGCTAAATTAGAGCTGACAGATGCGGTAACTGGTATAAATATTTCAAAACAAGTGTTAGCCGTTTCTAGTACACTAGAGACAGCATCTTTTGAAGTGGATCCCATGGGGAACACCCAAGTTTCATGGACATTAAATATTCCGGAAGGATTGCAATCGGTTCAATATAAAGTCATAGCAAAGGCAGGTGATTTCTCTGATGGCGAACAAAATATGTTACCTGTATTATCAAACAGAATGTTAGTAACCGAAACACTACCTATGTGGATTCGTAGCGACCAGACAAAGACCTTTACTTTAGACAAGTTAAAAAATACTTCATCGACTACACTAAAACACCATAAGTTGACTTTAGAAATGACATCTAACCCAGCTTGGTATGCAGTACAGGCATTACCCTACTTAATGGAGTACCCATACGATTGTAACGAACAGACATTCTCAAGGTATTACGCAAATTCATTGGCTAGCCATATTGCAAATAGCAACCCAAGAATTCGCGAAGTGTTTGATCAATGGGCAAATTCAGATGCCTTAGTAAGCAATCTAGAAAAGAATGAGGAATTAAAATCCTTATTAATTCAAGAAACACCTTGGTTACGCGATGCACAATCTGAAAGTGAACAAAAGAAAAGAATCGGATTATTGTTCAATTTGAACAAGATGAAAAATGAGCAACAATCAGCTTTAAACAAGCTTGCTCAAAATCAGAATTCAAGTGGAGCTTGGTCTTGGTTCAATGGTGGTCCCGATAACAGATACATCACCCAACATATAATTTCGGGTATGGGTCATTTGAATCATTTGGTTACTTCGGCTTCACTCAGCGACCAAAATTCGTCAACTTCGTTCAACTCACCATCAGAAATGATTGAAAATGCAATTTCATATTTAGATGCTGAGTTTGTGAAAGAATACGAGCAAATGAAGAAACACACATCGAATATTAACGATGATCACTTAAGTGCAAATCAGGTTCATTATTTATACATGCGTAGCTTTTTTGAAGATATTAAAACCTCTAAGAAAATAGATGAGATAACGGAGTACTATTTAAAGCAAGCTCAGAAATATTGGACCAAAAGAGGTTTGTATGCACAGGGAATGCTTGCTTTAATATTGCATAGGATGGATGACGCTAAAACGTCTGCCAAAATTCTACGTGCATTGGAAGAGAATAGTATTACCAGCCATGAATTGGGTATGTACTGGAAGAGTAATACTAGCTCATGGTATTGGTATCAGGCACCTATAGAAACACAAGCTTTGCTAATTGAAGCATTTTCTGAAATTCGCC
Organism: Maribacter sp.; assembly: GCA_030730545.1. Lineage (GTDB taxonomy): Bacteria > Bacteroidota > Bacteroidia > Flavobacteriales > Flavobacteriaceae > Maribacter. The sequence goes on from JANQUX010000495.1 coordinate 2,308, forward strand.
CTGCAGATATTGAAACGGTTGACAATCTGAAAATATGGTTACTTAAAAATAAGCAGACCAATCAATGGAGTACCACTAAAGCAACGACCGAAGCTGTTTACGCTTTATTATTACAAGGTAGCGAGTGGTTATCGGTTACAGATGCAGTCGAAATTTTAATTGGCGGTGAAGAGATTGACCCATCAACATTAGCAAATGTAAAAGTGGAAGCAGGAACCGGCTACTTTAAAACTTCTTGGAACACTGCTGAAATTGAACCTAAAATGGGAGAAGTACAAATCAGTAAAAAAGGCAACGGTATTGCTTGGGGTGGATTGTACTGGCAATATTTTGAAGATTTGGATAAAATAACTCCTGCTGAAACCCCT
>JANQUX010000496.1 GCA_030730545.1 Maribacter sp.
GCATAAACACTGCAGGTAACACCCCTAATTTACCCATGAAAACTCCCCTAAAGACCTCGATAACATTGACATAGCTTTTAAGAAAGAAAAAACCGCCAACCCCTATAAATATCGAAAAAAATATACCAAGAAATATATTCATATATAGCTTCTCTTTAGAATCTTCGTCGGCAATCTCTTTTTTAAACTCCTCTAGTGCTTCTGGATCATTCAAAAATCCTATGAGCTGATTACTAGCCTCATTGATACCTGTAAAATATGCTTCTTCCTTAAAATTAGGAATCATGGTATTCCTAATAATTCTTGATGCAACGGCATCTGTAATGTAGGGTTCTAAACCAGAACCTACCTCGATTCTTACTTCTCTATCCGTCTTAGAAAATAAAATGAGTAGCCCATTATCTTTACCTTCTTGACCGATTCCGTTTTGGTTAAATAGACCATTGGCATAAGTTTCAATGGTATCATACCCTAGTTTTTCTATCGTTACTACCACTAACTGATTTGTAGTATTCTCTTCAAGCTCAACTAATCGATGGTTTAGTTCAAACACTTCACTAGAAGTAAAAACACCTGCGCTATCGGTTACAAAGTCTCGCAACTCATAATATTGCTCTTGCGCATTCGCGTAAAATGTAATTAACAGAAAAAATAAAATAGTCTTTTTGAGCATTGGTCGGTAATCTTAAAACTCAAATATAAAAACCTTTATCGATTCAACTAGCGAATATCAAAACCTATTCTAGATTCGGTAAAACTTTAGAATTGAAGTACCTTGCGAAGGTTTGTTAGAAATCTTGATTGGCACAGACTAATCATCAAACAAAAAATACCTATGGCAGAAAAAAAAGTAACAGTACTTTCCGCATTTAAAACAATTATTTGGCCAAGGCGAAAGCTTGTATTTATTGGCTTGCTTTTAATTGTCATTAGTAAAGCGGCAAGTTTTGTAGCACCATTATCCCTTAAATATTTAATGGATGATATTATACCGAACAAAAACGTTGAACTTTTAAAAATTCTTGTACTTGCTGTTGGCTCGGCAATTCTAGTACAATCGGTTACCTCTTTTTTACTTACTAAAATTTTGAGTGTTCAGGCGCAATATTTAATCTCTGAACTTAGGGCACAGGTACAGAAAAAAGTTCTTTCATTGCCTATCAGTTTCTTTGACAACACAAAATCGGGAGCATTGGTATCTCGTATTATGAGTGATGTTGAAGGGGTTCGTAATTTAATCGGAACAGGTTTGGTGCAACTGGTAGGTGGTACTATTACTGCCGTTGTATCTTTAATTTTACTTCTGCGTATTAGCTGGACAATGACCATTTTCACACTAGTTCCTTTAGCTATTTTTGCTTTAATCGCCCTAAAAGCTTTTAAGGTAATACGACCTATATTTAGAAATAGGGGTAAAATTAATGCCGAAGTTACCGGTAGACTAACCGAAACCTTAGGCGGCGTTCGCGTGATAAAAGGATTTAATGCCGAAGCACAAGAAAACAAAATCTTCGAAGAAGGGGTTGATCGTTTATTTCAAAATGTGAAGAAGAGTTTAACTGCCACCGCTTTCATGACCAGTTCATCTACTTTTTTGTTGGGATTGGCAACTACAGGTATTATGGGAATTGGCGGTTATAAAATTATGATGGACGAATTGACCATTGGCGATTTCTTGACCTTTACTTTTTTATTAGGATTGATGGTTGCCCCAATCGTTCAGATGAGTAATATTGGAAGCCAATTAACCGAAGCTTTGGCAGGTCTAGACCGTACCGAAGAATTGATGAACATGGTGCCTGAATCTGACGAGGAAAACCGCACAGAGGCGCTCAAAAATTTTGAAGGAAATATCATTTTTAATGATGTATCATTTGCTTACGAAGAGGACAAAGAAGTGCTTCATAATATTAGTTTTGAAGCAAAATCTGGTGAGGTTATCGCTTTAGTCGGTAGTTCTGGATCCGGTAAGAGTACTATTGCCGGTTTGGCGGCTACATTTTTGAATCCGCAATCGGGAAATATTACCGTTGATGGTGAAGATATTGCCAAAGTAAACTTAAGTAGTTTTAGAAAGCACTTGGGCGTTGTTCTACAGGATGAGTTTCTTTTTGAAGGCACCATTCGCCAAAACATTCTTTTCCCGAGACCTAATGCGACCGAAGAAGAATTAACGGCAGCTGTTAATGCCGCTTATGTTAATGAATTTACAGACCGTTTTGAAGATGGTTTAGAAACTTTAATCGGGGAACGCGGAGTGAAATTATCTGGTGGTCAACGCCAACGTATTGCTATCGCACGTGCGGTTTTAGCAAACCCTAGAATATTAATATTAGATGAAGCTACCTCTAACCTTGATACTGAAAGCGAAGCTCTAATTCAAAAAAGTTTGGCAGAATTGACCAAAGGAAGAACCACTTTCGTTATCGCACACCGCTTAAGCACCATTAGAAAAGCGAATCAGATTTTAGTTATTGAAAATGGACGCATTGCCGAACAAGGTACTCATGAAGAACTAATTCTTAAAGAAGGTAGATACCATAACTTGTTTACGTATCAGGCTAGGATATAGGTTAGGAGTTAGGAGTTAGGCAAAATAAAATTCAAGTTCAAAAATGGCTGTTGGCTGTTGGCTATTGGCTATTGGCTATTGGCTATTGGCTATTGGCTA
>JANQUX010000497.1 GCA_030730545.1 Maribacter sp.
TTTTCAATAGAAATAACACCTTTTAAATCAACTAATTCTTCCACTTCTGCAAATGCGTCATATTTCGGACCTATGATTACCGGTATGCCGAAAACTGCGGGCTCTAAAGTGTTATGCAGACCTGTCGCAAAGCCGCCGCCAACATAAGCCATATCTGCATAGCTGTAAATTTTGGTTAAAAGCCCAATGGTGTCAATAATTAGCACTTCGCTATCTTCTACATCACTATTCTCGAGCGTTGTAAAACGTACAACCTTCTTGTCTAAAGATTGAATTATTTCTTGAATATGATTGTCCTTAATAGTATGTGGTGCGATAACAAATTTAATAGGGTAGGTGGTCTTATTAATATACTCTATAATCAACTTCTCATCTTCAGGCCAAGTACTACCCGCAACCAGACAAAACTTACCATCTTTAAAACGTGTCATGAAATCTAATTCGTTGTTGCGTTCTACAATTTCATTTACCCTATCAAAACGAGTGTCCCCGGCAATGGTAACATTGGTATGTCCAACGGAATTTAATAGTGTTTTTGATTTTTCATTCTGTACAAAAAAATGTGAGAACTTATTAAGTGATAGACGCATAAAAGCACCATACCATTGAAAGTAAATTTGGTGTTCTTTAAATAATGCTGAAATTAAAAAGGTCGGGGTACTAGATTTTTTTAAGGCAGATAAATAGTTAGGCCAAATTTCGTACTTAATAAAAATGGCAATATCCGGGTGTGCTGCAGTCAAAAAGGCATTTACTTTCCTTTTTGTATCCATGGGTAGGTAACAGATAACATCAGCTATTTTGCTGTTCTTTTTCACTTCATAACCAGAAGGAGAAAAAAAGGTTAGTAGTATTTTATAGGAAGGATAATCCAGTTTTAATTTTTCTATGACAGGTAATCCTTGCTCGTATTCACCTAATGAGGCTGCATGAATCCAGATAACGTTGTCATCCTTTGAAATGGATTTTTTAATTAAGGAAATTGTCTCTTTTCTACCATTTACAAATAGCGAGAGTTTAGAATTTACCAATGCCAATACCTTTAAAATGGCAGATGCGCATATGACAATAAGATTATAGAGAAAGTACAAACTGATGCTTTTGGGCTAAATTAAGTTTCTTTCCATAAAATTAGTGTCGCCTGTTTCGTATTTTTGTATGACTTCATGTAATTACAACAGATGAAAAAGATACAAATGGTAGACCTTGGCGGTCAATACCAAGAAATTAAAGAACAAGTAAATTCTTCTATAACTCAAATATTAGAAACCTCGGCGTATATAAATGGTCCAGAAGTGCATGCCTTTCAAAAAGAATTAGAAGATTATCTTCAAGTTAAGCATGTTATACCATGTGCTAATGGTACAGATGCTTTGCAAATTGCAATGATGGGTTTAGGTTTAAAGCCTGGCGATGAAGTTATAACTGCAGATTTTACTTTTGCCGCAACAGTAGAGGTTATTGCACTGTTACAATTGACTCCGGTTTTGGTAGATGTGTATCCAGATACATTCAATATTGATATAGAAGCAATTGAAAGGGCGATAACACCAAAAACAAAAGCAATTGTACCTGTTCATCTTTTCGGTCAATGTGCCAATATGGATGCTATTCTTGACCTGGCTAAAAAACACGATTTGTTTGTTATTGAAGATAATGCTCAGGCAATAGGTGCTAAATATTTATCAAAAGATGGTACAAAGCATATGGCTGGTAGTATGGGGCATGTTGGGGCTACATCATTTTTTCCTTCTAAAAATTTAGGATGTTATGGTGATGGTGGTGCAATTTTTACCAATGATGATGATTTGGCACATACCTTACGTGGGATTGTTAATCATGGTATGTACGAACGTTATCATCATGATGTGGTTGGTGTAAATTCTAGACTAGATTCTATACAGGCTGCAGTTCTACGTGCAAAATTGCCTAAGTTAGATGGTTATTGTGAGGCAAGAAGAAATGCTGCAAGGGCATATTCTAAAGCTTTTGAGGGGCAAGAACATATTATGACTCCTGTAACGGTTAATAATTGTCAAGGTATTTGCGATGTGTGCGATTGTCATGTATTTCATCAATATACATTGAGAATCACAAATGGAAAAAGAGACGAACTAGGACAATTATTAGCAAAAAATGAAGTTCCTTTTGGTGTCTACTATCCAATTCCGTTGCATAAACAAAAAGCTTATGTAGATGACCGTTACAATGAAGCTGATTTTCCTGTAACGAATCAATTAGTCAAAGAGGTGTTGTCTTTACCTATGCATACAGAATTAGATGAAGAACAGATTAACTATATAACGGAGTTAATTATCGGGTTTGTTAACGGGTAGTGGTGTATTTTTTTAAATTTGAGAACGTTCAAACAGCATTATAAATGAAAGTATTAGTAACAGGCGGATTAGGTTTTATAGGGTCTCATACAGTAGTGGAGCTTCAAAACAAAGGGTTCGAAGTAATCATTATAGATGATTGCTCTAACTCTGACGAAAATGTGCTTGAAGGCATAAAAGCTATTACAGGTAAGAAACCGCTTTACGAGAAAATAGATTTAAAAGAGAAACATAAGGTAGAAGACTTTTTTCAATGCTATCAAGATGTTGTTGGTGTTATACACTTTGCAGCTTCTAAGGCAGTTGGTGAAAGTGTTGAAAAGCCATTGCTGTACTATGAGAACAATATTGGTACGCTAGTTTACATTTTAAAAGAGCTTTGTAAAAAGAACAAGGCTAGTTTTATTTTTAGTTCTTCTTGCACGGTATATGGTCAAGCAGATAAAATGCCTATTACGGAAGATGCACCTATTAAAGTTGCTGAATCGCCTTATGGTAATACGAAACAAATGGGTGAGGAGATTATTGCAGATACCTGTAAAGTAACGCCTAGTTTAAATGCAATTGCATTACGTTATTTTAACCCTATGGGTGCACACCCGAGTGGTGAAATTGGTGAATTGCCAATAGGTGTACCTCAGAATTTGGTGCCATTTATTACTCAGACCGGTATCGGACTCAGAGATCAATTATCTGTTTTTGGTGATGATTATCCTACTCCAGATGGTACCTGTATTAGAGATTATATTTATGTGGTAGATTTAGCCAAAGCTCACGTAATAGCTCTAGAGCGTTTATTGAGCGGTAAAAACGAATCTAATTATGAGGTATTTAATGTTGGTACAGGTACTGGTAGCTCTGTGCTAGAGGCTATACATAGTTTTGAAAAAGTATCTGGTCGAAAATTGAATTATAAAATAGTTGATAGAAGACCTGGTGATATTACAACTGCTTATGCCGATACTACAAAGGCCAATAAAGTGTTAGGCTGGAAAGCAGAATATACTTTAGAAGAAGCGATGAATTACGCGTGGATCTGGGAACAGAAAATACGTGACTGATTTTTTCAGGTTTAACGATATAAATAAGGGGAAATATAGCTATATTTCCCCTTATTCAATTTAAAGACCACCTCTTATGAAAAAATCATTATTTCTTCTTATGCTTCTGTCTTTTACAGTAGCCACAGCTCAAAATACATACCTTCAGTGCGGTAAAATTGTTGATGTGGAATCAGGTAAAATAATGTCTGAGAAAACAATCATTATTTCAGGTAATAAGATTACAGAAATTAAAAATGGTTATGTAGCTGGTGGTGAGAAAGATCAGGTCGTAGATTTAAAATCTAAGACCGTTTTGCCAGGTTTTATAGATATGCATGTTCATATTGAAAGCGAATCTAGTCCGTCAAGATATTTAGAGGCTTTTACAATGAATGAAGCCGATATTGCATTTGAATCTACGGTATATGCCAAAAGAACATTAATGGCTGGCTTCACAACTGTGCGTGATTTGGGTGGATCGGGAGTAAATATAGCACTTAGAAATGCTATTAATAAAGGTACTGTAGTTGGTCCGCGTATTTTTACAGCTGGTAAAGCGCTCGCTACTACTGGTGGTCATGCTGATCCAACTAACGGAAGAAGCAATGAGTTAATGGGTGATCCAGGACCAAAAGACGGAGTGGTTAATTCTCCTGAAGATGGTAGAAAAGCTGTTCGTCAACGTTATAAAGAAGGCGCAGATGTTATTAAAATAACGGCTACTGGTGGTGTATTAAGTGTTGCGAAGAATGGTCAGAATCCTCAATTTACGGTTGAAGAAATAAAAGCTATTACTGAAACAGCTAATGATTATGGTATGCTTACTGCAGCTCATGCCCATGGTGATGAAGGTATGCAAAGAGCAATTTTAGGAGGAATCAAAACTATTGAGCATGGTACATTGATGTCAGAGGAAACAATGGAACTAATGATAAAGCATAATACCTTTATGGTGCCTACGATATCTGCAGGTCAAGAAGCGGCTAGATTGGCAAAAATACCGAACTACTTACCACCGGTAGTAGCTAAGAAAGCTTTGGAAATCGGACCTAAATTAAATGCTACATTCGCAAAGGCGTATAAAAAAGGGGTAAGTATCGCTTTTGGTACTGACTCTGGGGTATCACCTCACGGAGATAATGCGAAAGAGTTTATTTATATGCATAAAGCAGGCATGCCAATAATAGAGGCTTTGCGCTCTGCTACAATTACCAATGCGATGCTTTTGGGTGAGAAGGAATTAGGTCAAATTAAAGAAGGTTATATAGCTGATATTGTTGCTGTAAATGAAAACCCTTTAGATAATGTAGAAACGCTTATCGATGTTGTTTTTGTAATGAAAGAGGGTGTAGTGTACAAGCAATAGTATAAAATAAGAGGATGTTATTTTTTAAGGATAAATCAATTGCATGAAGTTGAATGTTGACAATAGTGAGCAATTGATGCAAGTAGTGAAAAGTGATTCGCTATATGATAAGCTAGTACAGCAGGTCGAGAAAGATTTTGTTCTTGCCAATGTTCCATCGAAAATACCTGATACATTAGAGCATATAGCTTTTATTGCCCTAGTTCGTGAGAAGGTGTATTATCTAATGATGGAGCATTTTGTTGACTATCTAAATTTAATGTACATCATAGATATTCCAGAAATTGAATTTCAGCATATTGAAATCACCGATACTGTTGACGTGGCTGACCAGGTTACATTATTAATTTTGAAAAGAGAGTATAAAAAGGTATGGTACCGTAATCGATATCAATAGCATTTATACTTTAACGTAAATCCCTTTTCTATCCATAATATATCCAACAAGCCAGCAGGTGAACATGATCCACAAGGCAAATAGCAGTGAGCCAAAATAATCGCCTGCTGAAGCAATGAATATGTTATCTGCTATCCAATTATAAGCGTTTGTGCCTTTCATAGTTATCTCTGCCAAACTGATGATGAACAGTTCTGATAATAAGTAAATGAATAGCGTGTTTCTGCCAAACACTTCAAAGAAATAAGTCCATTTTCCGGGTTTAGACATATCTAATAGATAGATTAAAACAGCTATTATAAAAATGTCAATACCGCTAGTCAATAGTACAAATGAACTAGACCAAAGTTTTTTGTTGAAAGGGAATATTAAATCCCAAGCAAAACCTGCAATAATCAGAATACCGGCTGCCATAATAAGTTTTGCAATAGTCTCAAAGTTTTGTCCATTCTTTTGAATGAATTTACCTGTAAAATAACCTGCAATTACATTTACAATCGAAGGTAGTGTGCTTAGTAATCCTTCCGGGTCAAATGCTATGCCGCCATTACCATGATACATATGATCTGCACCGATAAGTAATTTATCAAGTTTTAATACAGCATTGCCTGTCAAGGTTAAGTCGCCGAATACCACTAGTATAATATGATAGCCTACTAAAGCTAAAGCGCTAAAAATTAGAACAGATTTGGTTTTGAAATAATGAAGAAGAATTGATGCAAACAAATAGCATAGGGCAATGCGCTGTAATACTCCGAAAATTCTGGTTTCGGCAATTGGTTTAAGTCCACCATCTTCAAAAAACGGAAACCAATACATTAAAAACCCTAATAAGAAAATAATCGAAAAACGTTTAAAGACTTTTTTCAAAAATGCACCACTGCCTTCGCTTTCGTATTTTTTCATACTAAAACTCATTGCGTTACCGACAACGAACAAAAATGTGGGAAAGACTAAATCAGTTAGTGTGAATCCGTTCCAAACGGCATGTTTTAAAATTCCAAAACTAGTATCTCCATTTCCGGGGGAGTTCACAATAATCATTAGAGCGACATCCATCCCTCTAAAGACATCTAATGAAAGATATCTGTTTTTTAATTTACTCATAGTGGTTGGTTAGGTATAGAGAAAGGTAGTAAAATTTAGAAATAGACACGTACAAATGGCATTATTGAATTGCCATAAATGCTTTTGTTGTCATTATACAAAAGGTCGTACCGTAGACCAACGGTTACATTTCTAGTGCTATAACCCGCCCCTATAAAAAATGCTGGCAGCCAATAATTGTCTTCTATATTAATAGTTTGGGTGGCAAGAGTTCTATTAATTCTAAGTTGTTCAAATTCGGCTGATAATTGAATTTGTGGTATGGGGTTGAAAAGGGAAAGTACACTACCGCCGTATGCTAAAAATTTATCGTCATCAAATTTTGCATAATTCAAACTTAAACTTGCGCCTGTAGCAAATTTCTCATTAAATTGATAGATAGCGCTTGGCGAAATAGAGCCATTGAAGCCATTATTTGTGAAACCTAAGCCAATACTTCCGCCAAATCTTACGTTATTCCAAAAATCAGAATCATTAGTTGAAGATTGAGCGAATGAAAGTGTAACAGTAAGTGTTGCTAGCCCTGTTAGTATTAGTTTTTTTAAGCTCATATGATAATTTTGTTTTAAAGTTTCATTTTTTTCAATAATACATGCCATTCTATCGTTAGATATTGTAAATGTTGTATTTTTGTTAGAAATTTATTCTAAAGATACAGAAAGTAATTCATGGATAAATATTCCTTTTTAAATACCGCTCATACCTCTTTTTTTTCAGAGTTATACGATAAGTATTTAGTGAATCCGGATAGTGTAGAGCCAAGTTGGAGAGCCTTTTTTCAAGGATTCGATTTTGGTATGGAAAGTTCATTAGATGAACTTGAAATTGATGAGAATCGAACTACAGTTTTAGTAAACGGCAATAAAAGTGAAATGCCAGAATCTCTACAAAAAGAGTTTCAGGTAATTCGTTTAATTGACGGGTATCGAAGCCGAGGACACTTATTTACGAAAACAAATCCGGTACGTGAGCGAAGACATTATGAGCCTTCATTAGAAATTGAAAATTTTGGACTTTTAACGTCTGATCTTGAAACAGTATTTAATGCCGGTGATATAATTGGTATAGGTCCAAGTTCCCTTAAAGAGATTGTTAGACATTTACAAAGTATCTATTGCGATGCTATTGGTGTAGAATATATGTTTATTCGAAAGCCAGAACGTGTAAAATGGATTCAAGATTGGATCAATGTCAACGATAATCACCCGAACTATGATGCCGACCGTAAAAAACATATTCTTAAGAAGCTAAATCATGCGATCTCTTTTGAATCTTTTCTACATACTAAATATGTAGGTCAAAAAAGGTTTTCATTAGAAGGTAACGAATCGTTGATTCCGGCTCTAGATGTAATTGTAGAACGCGCAGCTGAAATGGGCGTTAAGCAATTTGTTATGGGTATGGCGCACCGTGGTAGGTTAAATGTACTTACCAATATATTCGGTAAATCTGCGAAAGACATATTTAGCGAGTTCGACGGTAAAGATTACGAACAAGAGATTTTTGATGGTGACGTTAAATATCACTTAGGTTGGACGTCTGATAGAAAGTCTGATAACGGTAATAAGATTAAAATGAATATCGCTCCCAATCCTTCTCACTTAGAGACGGTAGGTGCAGTGGTTGAAGGTATTGCAAGAGCAAAGCAAGATGCTCATTATCAAGATGATTTTTCAAAAGTATTACCTATAGTAGTACATGGCGATGCAGCTATTGCTGGTCAAGGTTTGGTATATGAGCTTGTTCAAATGGCAGGTCTTGATGGTTATAAAACCGGTGGTACTATACATATAGTGGTAAATAATCAAATTGGCTTTACTACCAACTATTTAGATGCCAGAACATCTACCTATTGTACCGATGTTGCCAAGGTTACTTTGAGTCCGGTATTACATGTAAATGCAGATGATGCCGAGGCAGTAGTGCACGCATCTCTTTTTGCGTTAGAATATAGAATGCGTTTTTCTAGCGATGTGTTTATTGACTTGTTAGGTTATAGAAAATATGGGCATAATGAAGGTGATGAGCCAAGATTTACGCAGCCTAAATTATACAAGGCTATAGCCAAACACAAGAACCCAAGAGATATTTATGCTGAAAGGTTGATCAAAGAAGGTGTTATTGATGACACCTATGTTGCGCTGCTAGAAAAACAGTATAAAGACTCACTTGAAGAGAAATTAGAAGATTCACGAAAAGAAGATAAAACTGTAATTACCCCGTTCATGGCAGATGAATGGAAAGGTTTTGACAATGTTCGTGAGTGGGAAATGATGGAGCCTGTAAATACCACATTTGCTAAAGCCAAATTAGATAAGATTGCCAAAGTAATAACTGCGTTGCCTAAGGGTAAAAAGTTTTTACGTAAAGTTGAGAAACTGGTTAATGATCGCTACAATATGTATTTTGAAGCCGATAATCTTGACTGGGCAATGGGAGAGCTTTTAGCATATGGTGCATTATTGGAAGAAGGTTTTGCCGTTCGTATGTCTGGACAAGATGTTGAACGTGGTACTTTCTCTCACCGTCATGCAGTAATGAAAGTTGAAGAAAGTGAAGAAGAGGTTATTTTGTTGAATCAGTTATCTGAACAGCAGGCAAAATTCCAAATCTATAACTCACTTTTATCAGAATATGGTGTCGTTGGTTTCGATTATGGTTACGCTATGGCGAGCCCTAATACCTTAACTATTTGGGAAGCACAATTTGGCGATTTCAGTAATGGAGCGCAAATTATGATCGACCAATATATTTCGGCAGCCGAAGATAAATGGAAGCTTCAAAATGGATTGGTAATGTTATTGCCACATGGTTATGAAGGTCAAGGTGCTGAGCACTCTTCTGCTAGAATGGAACGTTACTTACAATTATGTGCAAAAGATAATATGTATATCGCAGATGTAACTACACCTGCTCAGATGTTTCATATTCTTCGTAGACAAATGAAGGCGAATTTTAGAAAGCCATTAATCATTTTTACACCGAAGAGTTTATTAAGACACCCAAAGGCTGTATCTAAAATATCAGATTTAACCAATGGAGGTTTCCAAGAAGTTATAGATGATGAAACTGCAGATCCTAAAAAAGTAAAAAGTTTAGTATTCTGTACAGGTAAATTCTATTATGATCTTTTAGCTGTTCAAGAAGAGCAAAAAAGAGATGATGTTGCCCTGGTTAGGGTAGAACAATTATTTCCGGTGCCTGAAGAGAAAATGAAGGCGGCAATGGCGAAATATAAGAATGCAGATGATATCGTATGGGCACAAGAAGAACCTAGAAATATGGGTGCCTGGAGTCATATGTTGATGCATTTTAGTGAAATTCAGAAATTCAGGGTTGCATCTAGACGTTTTTATGCTGCACCAGCAGCTGGTAGTTCTGTTCGATCTAAAGCACGTCACCAACAAGTTATCGATTACGTCTTTGATAAAACAAAAGACAACATGTCAAAACCAAAAAAATAAATAACATATCAAATTATAGAAAGAATGATTCTAGAAATGAAGGTCCCATCGCCGGGAGAGTCTATCACAGAGGTGGAAATAGCGGAATGGTTAGTTGAAGATGGGGATTATGTAGAAAAAGATCAGGCAATTGCCGAAGTAGATTCTGATAAAGCTACTTTAGAGTTACCTGCAGAAGCTAGTGGTATTATTACCTTAAAAGCAGAAGTAGGCGATGCCGTTGCGGTAGGTGCCGTAGTGTGTTTAATTGATACTAGTGCAGCTAAACCAGGTGGATCTGATGATGCGCCAGCTGCTGCTAAAGAAGAAGTTGCAAGCGCTAAAAAGGAAGTTGTTGCTGAAAAAGCGCCACAACCTGCAAAAGCTAAAGAAACGTATGCGTCTGGTGTACCTTCGCCAGCTGCAAAGAAAATATTAGATGAAAAAGGTATTGATAGTAATGCTATTTCAGGTTCTGGTCGCGATGGTAGAATTACCAAAGAAGATGCGGTAAGTGCTGTGCCTTCAATGGGGTCACCAACCGGGGGCAATCGTGGGGAGTCTCGCTCAAAATTATCGATGTTGCGTAGAAAAGTTGCTGAAAGATTAGTTTCTGCAAAGAACGAAACGGCAATGTTAACCACTTTTAACGAAGTGGATATGAGTGCCATTTTCGCACTTAGAAATAAGTATAAAGATGATTTCAAGAATAAGCACGGTGTAGGTCTTGGTTTTATGTCTTTCTTTACAAAGGCGGTAGTTAGAGCTTTAGAGATGTATCCTGCAGTTAATTCTATGATTGACGGAAAAGAAATGGTTTCTTATGATTTCTGTGATATTAGTATTGCAGTATCTGGACCAAAGGGATTAATGGTTCCTGTAATAAGAAATGCCGAAAACTTAACCTTTAGAGGTGTTGAAGCTGAGGTGAAAAGATTAGCGATTAGAGCACGTGAAGGTGAAATTACTGTTGATGAAATGACAGGTGGTACTTTTACTATTACCAATGGTGGTGTATTCGGTTCTATGTTGTCTACTCCAATTATCAATCCGCCTCAGAGCGCAATCTTAGGTATGCATAATATAGTTGACAGACCGATTGCTCGTGACGGAGCTATTGCAATTGCACCTATAATGTATGTTGCTGTTTCTTATGACCACAGAATTATTGATGGTAAAGAATCTGTAGGTTTCTTGGTAGCAATCAAAGAAGCTTTAGAAAATCCTGAAGAGTTGTTGATGGATAATAATATTAAGAAAGCTTTAGAGATGTAATTTTTCTTAAGATTTATATATAAAGTAAAGCGTTGAGTAATCTCAACGCTTTTTCTTTTTTAAATAAATACATTTCTTATTGTAATCTATAATCGCTTTTGATTTTTTTAAAATGTCAGCGCCAATAATACCATCGACGGGTTCGGCGTGGTGTGCGGTTAGTGCTTCATTCACATGTTTTAGATCGAAAAGAACTATTTCAAGTTTTTTATATTTCCAAGAGTTTAGTTTGATCTTGTTTTTTTTCGATACAAGGGTTTCCATATTCGTTGCCCCAGCTCCTGCAGCCTTTATTAAAGACTCTTCAGATATCAATTTAAAATGGTCAATTCGATCTATACCAACACACGTATTAGAGGCGCCAGTATCTAATATAAATCTACCGGGCACTGAGTTTATTTCTGCATATATTTCAAAATGGTCGGTAGCGGTCAGTACCAAAGGGATGCGAACGTAATCTTTATCCTTCAAAAACTTTTTGAGGGTACTCATAATTCATTTTTTTCAAAGATAAGTCTATTTTTGCGGCATGATAATAACCGATACGCATACCCATTTATATAGTGAAGCTTTCGATGAAGACCGAAAAGAAACCATTAAAAAAGCAATAGATTTAGGCGTAGAAAGATTTTTTATTCCCGCTATCGATTCTACCTATACGGAACGCATGTTAGCTTTAGAGAAAGATTTTCCTGGGCATATGTTTTTGATGACGGGCTTGCATCCCACGCATGTGAAAGAAAATTTTGGAGAAGAACTGGCGCACGTTGAAGAAATGCTGGGTAAGCATACCTTTTATGCAATAGGTGAGATAGGTATTGATTTGTATTGGGAGAAGAAGTACTTAAATGAGCAGCAAATAGCTTTTAGAACGCAAATACAACTCGCAAAAAAACATAAACTGCCTATAGTTATTCATTGTCGCGATGCTTTCGATGAAGTTTTTGAAATCTTGGAAGAGGAAAAAGGAGATGATTTAAGAGGGATTTTTCATTGCTTTACAGGTACCTTAGAGCAGGCTAAAAAAGCAATAGGCTATAATTTGAAGTTAGGTATTGGGGGAGTGGTTACTTTTAAAAATGGTAAAATCGATACCTTTTTAAATGAAATCGACCTAAAAAATATTGTGTTAGAAACAGATTCACCATATTTGGCGCCTACACCTTATAGAGGTAAAAGAAATGAAAGCGCCTATATTATTAATGTTCTTGAGAAGTTGGCAGATATTTATGGGGTCTCAAATGAACAGGTCGCTTTAGAGACGACAAAGAACTCGAAAGAAGTTTTTGGTATGTAGTAATGAGTTTAAACAGGAAGTTTTGAGCATAGAAAAGAAAAATATATTACTGATATATACTGGTGGTACTATAGGTATGATGAAAGATTATACCTCGGGTGCCTTAAAAGCTTTTGATTTTACGCAGTTATCGAAAAATATACCAGAACTAAATCAATTGGACTGTACGATATCTAGTTTTTCGTTTGATGAGCCCATTGATTCTTCGAATATGAACCCAACACATTGGGTTTCTATTGCCGATATTATTGCTGAAAGATATAGTGATTATGACGGTTTCGTGGTATTACATGGTAGTGATACTATGAGTTATACGGCATCAGCCTTAAGTTTTTTACTTGAAAATCTTTCAAAACCTGTCATATTAACTGGTTCGCAATTGCCAATAGGAGATTTAAGAACAGATGCTAAAGAGAATTTAATTACTGCTATACAAATTGCCGCTTTACATAAAAAAGGGAAGCCGGTTATACAAGAGGTCGGACTTTATTTTGAATATAAATTGTACCGAGGAAATAGAACTACTAAAATAAATGCAGAGCATTTTCAAGCTTTTGCCTCTTTAAATTATCCTCATTTGATCGAATCTGGAGTGCATTTGACAATTTTTAAGGAGTATTTATTGCCTCAAAAAAGAAAATTAACGTTAAAATCTCATCGAAATATGGATGATAATGTGGCAATTTTAAAAATTTTTCCAGGAATTAACAGAAATATTATTGATGCAATTTTAAATGCAGCCGATTTAAAAGCGCTCGTTTTGGAGACGTATGGTTCAGGAAATGCGCCGATGGAAGAATGGTTTTTAGAGAAATTAAATAATGCCATAAATAAAGGAATACATATTATTAATGTAACTCAGTGTTCTGGTGGTGCCGTTATGATGGGGCACTATGAAACAAGTTCAAGGCTTAAGAAAATGCAAGTGATTAATGGTAAGGATATTACAACTGAGGCTGCCATTACCAAGGCAATGTACTTGCTCGGTAGCGGTGTGTCGCATGAGCTATTTAAAACAGTTTTTGAAACTTCGTTAAGAGGAGAAATGCTATAAATTTAACAGCATTTTAATTTCGATAACTAAGATTTTTTTTGTTATTTGCCCACCCTTAAAAAGGGTAACTTAGAGAGGTGGCCGAGTGGTCGAAGGCGCACGCCTGGAAAGTGTGTATACCCCAAAAGGGTATCGAGGGTTCGAATCCCTTCCTCTCTGCAAGTAAGTTTTACTTTTTTTATATTGTTTTTTTTTTATCTTTAACCCTATTAACTAACTAATTTAAGTTCGAAAAAATGAAAAAATTATTCCCAAGCCTAGCAATTGCTGGGGCATTTGTAGCAGGTACAAATATGGCAAGCGCTAAAGTAGCCGCAGTAGCTTTATTAATTCAAGACGCAACTCCAGAAGCAGAGAGAGGTTTTACTCAACTATTAAAAGAAATGTTTATTACTGGTGGTGCCGGCTTTATGGGTATCGTTCTTTTATGTTTGATTCTTGGTCTTGCAGTTGCAATTGAAAGAATTATCTATTTAAACATGGCAAGTACAAATTCTGCTAAGTTGAAACAACAAGTTGAAGATGCATTGGCATCTGGTGGTGTTGAAGCTGCAAAAGAAGTTTGTAGAAATACAAAAGGTCCTGTTGCTTCTAT
>JANQUX010000498.1 GCA_030730545.1 Maribacter sp.
AGATGGGCAAAAGAATATATGGACCGAATTACATGTCCGTCATGCACAGGTTTCCGACTTAGAAAAGAATCACTTTACTTTAAAATAGAAGATAAGAATATTGCCGAGTTAGCCAATTTAGACATTGTAGAACTAGCAGCATTCTTTAATGGTTTAGATAAAAAAATTACAGGCAATCAGCTAAAAATAGCCGAAGAAATTATAAAAGAGATCAGTACTAGAATCCAGTTTTTACTAGATGTAGGTCTCGATTATTTATCATTGAACAGAAGCTCTAAATCGTTATCTGGTGGTGAAGCACAACGTATTCGATTGGCAACGCAAATTGGATCCCAATTGGTCGGTGTACTTTATATATTAGATGAACCAAGTATCGGTTTACACCAAAGAGATAATGAACGATTGATCAAATCGCTGGAGTCTTTACGCGATATTGGTAACTCTGTAATTGTGGTCGAACATGATCGCGATATGATAGAAAGAGCTGATCATGTAATTGATATCGGTCCGAGAGCAGGTAAAAACGGCGGAGAAATTATATCTCAAGGTACGCCTGAAGAATTAAAAAATGTTCATACGCTTACTGCCGATTATATGACCGGTGTTAAGAAGATTGAAGTCCCAAAAAAGAGAAGACCGGGTAATGGTCATGAAATTGTATTATCTGGTTGTACTGGTAATAACCTAAAGAACTTAACCGTCAAATTTCCTTTAGGAAAAATGATTGGCGTTACGGGAGTATCTGGTAGTGGTAAATCGACTTTAATCAACGAAACGCTTTATCCAATTATGAACGCCCATTATTTCAATGGCGTTAAAAAACCGATGCCGTATAAGAAAATTAAGGGGCTAGAGCACATCGATAAAGTTATTGATATCAACCAATCTCCAATTGGTAGAACACCAAGATCAAACCCGGCGACATATACTGGTTTATTTGGCGAAATACGTTCACTATTCGCAAAAACTACTGAAGCATCTATTAGGGGTTACAAACCTGGTAGATTCAGTTTTAATGTAAAAGGCGGGCGTTGTGAAACTTGTCAAGGAGGCGGACTTCGTGTTATTGAAATGAACTTTTTGCCAGATGTTTATGTAGAATGTGAAACGTGTAACGGTAAAAGATTCAATAGAGAAACATTAGAAATACGTTATAAAGGCAAGTCTATTTCAGATGTTTTAGAAATGACCATTACCGAAGCAGTGTCATTTTTTGAACTTATTCCGAAAATACATCGTAAGTTAAAGACCATACAAGATGTTGGCTTGGGCTATATTTCACTTGGACAGCAATCTACCACCCTATCTGGTGGCGAGGCGCAACGAATAAAGCTGGCCACAGAACTTTCTAAGAGAGATACGGGCAATACGTTCTATATTTTAGACGAGCCTACAACCGGACTTCATTTTGAAGATATTAGGGTATTAATGGAAGTTTTGAATACTTTAGCGGACAAAGGAAATACCGTATTAGTTATTGAGCATAATATGGACGTAATTAAAATGGTAGATTACATTATTGATATCGGTTATGAAGGCGGACGCTCTGGTGGGCAGTTAGTAGCGAAAGGAACGCCAGAAGAGGTTGCAAAAGACAAAAAAAGTTATACCGCAGCGTTTTTAAAAAGAGAATTAAAATAATATTTAGATAATAATCTATATAAAGGAATATAAAATAAAGAATGAGATCAGAAAAACATCATAAAGGCTGGAACGAAATAAAAACCAATGACTCTTGGGCCATTTTTAAAATAATGGGCGAGTTTGTAAATGGTTTTGAACGCATGAGTAAAATTGGACCATGTGTATCGATTTTTGGATCTGCCAGAACAAAAGAGGAAGATTCATATTATAAACTGGCAGTATCAATTGCAAAATCTATTGCAGAGGCAGGTTATGGCGTAATTACTGGTGGTGGCCCAGGCATTATGGAAGCTGGTAACAGAGGTGCCAGCCTTGCCGGTGGTACATCGGTAGGTTTAAATATTGACTTACCCTTTGAGCAACACGACAATCAATATATCGATGATGACAAGAGTTTAGATTTCGATTACTTCTTCGTAAGAAAGGTCATGTTCGTAAAATACTCTCAAGGTTTTGTGGTAATGCCTGGTGGTTTTGGAACTCTAGATGAGCTATTTGAAGCCATAACACTGATACAAACACATAAGATAGGTAAGTTTCCGATTATCTTGGTCGGAAGTGATTTCTGGACAGGTTTAATGGATTGGATTAAAGGTACTATGCTTAAAATGGGAAATATCAGTCCCGAAGATTTAAATCTTATAAAAATTGTAGACACCGAAGAAGAAGTTGTTGAGATCATAGATACCTTTTATAAAGGGCATAGTATGAGTCCTAATTTTTAATCTTAGCCTTGATACGAAATTTTCATTCATTTTTCTGTTCCTGTATTTTAATAGTAGTCGTTAATGCGACCAGTTGTTTTGCTCAATACGAAACAGACCTTAGTGTTACTTTAAACGAGGATAATCAAGAACTTGATATTCGTCAAGAATTTACCTATTACAATAACTCTAATTATAATTTAGGAACCATATATTTTAATGATTGGGCAAATGCCTACTCAGATAAAAATACAGGATTAGCGAAAAGGTTTGCACAAGAATTTAAAAAATCGCTGCATTTGGCCAAAGCCGA
>JANQUX010000499.1 GCA_030730545.1 Maribacter sp.
GTCTTATGGTTGTATTCCATAATATGCTCTGTGGGATAAGAATCTTCAAAAGCATATTCAGGTTTTGCTGGCCACTGAAAGTTCTTTGGTGGAATCTTACTCGCTGTATATAACTTCTTCGAAGGATGTCTTTTTACCAATTCCCCCAGTAACTCTTCACTATGGCCTTCTCCGTAACCCCAAGCGGTATCAAAGAAATTTATTCCGTTTTCAACTGCCAAGTCTAATGATTTTGCAGATTGGGCATCGTCACTAGCCGTCCAACCAGCCATGCCCCACATTCCGTATCCTACTTCACTTACTTGCCAATCTGTACGTCCGAATCTTCTGTATTTCATTCTTTAAATTCTTATTCTTTATTAATTGCATCTTGATTTACGTAGTAGACCGTTTTGCCAATCTGCAATCAAAGATTCTCGATATTAATTTTTCGCACCTCAAAATTCACTCGAAGTGACATTTATATTTCAACTAAACAATTAGTATTACTTATACCTCCAACTTGTCAAATCTGCTCCTTTTGGTGCACTTTTCTCTATACGTTCCATAATTTTGGGCACATACATGCTGTTATATCTTAAACGAGTGATGGCGTTGGGTTGATCAGGATCCCCGTTCCAACAGTGTTCTGCCCTATCGCCATATAAAACTTCTCCTTCATAATAAGGTTCTGTAGTATTTTCCAAGAAATCCTCCATTAAGTACACGGCATTGTTTAGATAGTAATTATCCATATCACCACAATAGATATGAATTTTACCTTTTAGATTATCGCCCAACTTATCCCAATCGCGTTCTAGAATATGTCTTAAATCGAAATTCTCTTTCCAATATTCAGCTACTTTATGATCTATTTCGCCCGTCTTTTTATCCCAAATTCGCTCTGGGTAACCATCTTCCCCTTGTGGCGAATAGGTAGCCTCCCAAATATCCCATTGCTGACCTGATCTCGATTTATCGCCTAAAACCAATTCTAAATGGTTGCCCTGCCTTAAAGTAGATTGAATTTGACCTAAATAATTACGATGCGATGGCACCTCTAAGGTTTTATGTGCACTCTTATAGAAATACGCATTTTCATCATCATAGATATTTGTTAAGGTATACGCTCTAAAATCTATAGGATCTGGGCACGCCGCAAAGCAACCATTGTACTCATCTGGATATTTTACTTGTACCGCCAAAGCTTCCCAACCACCGGTTGAACCACCATAAAGAAAACGAGACCATCCCTCGCCGATTCCTCTAAATTGTTTTTCTATTTCAGGAATTAGCTCATACGTAATAGCATCGCCATACGGACCTTGATTAGCAGAGTTTACCGCATAAGAATCATCATAATATGGCGTAGGATGCTGAATTTCAATAATGATAAAACGAGGGAAATCTGGTTCATTCCATCGCTTATAAAAATCATAGGCTTCTTGCTGCTCGATAACATTATACCCCTCTAAACTAAATCGTTCAGAATACTCTGATTTCATTTTAGGATCTGGAGGCGTAGTTCTGAATCCACCAAAATCTGAAGGAAAATGTCCATGGAATACCATCAGCGGATACTTAGCTTCCGGATGTTCTTCAAATCCCTTTGGCAGCAATACATGTGCTCCTAAGAAAATATCGCGTCCCCAAAACTCAGAAAGTTTTTCTGACTTCACCTTAACGTGCTTAATCCACTCCGTATCTTCTGGCTGCTCTATTGGTGGAATCACCTGATCCAAATCGACCGACACATTTTCGAAGCCATTACTGGCAACTCTTATTTTAAAAGGCTTGCTATATAAATTACCTGGTGATTTTTGCCATTGTTGTCCCTCGCCATTATCCATCGGTAACTTTACGGTATGACCGGTAGATAGGTTAAAAGTTTCATACACATTTAAAAGTGCCTGTACATTATATTCCCCTGGCGGTACATCTTTTAAACTTTCATACGGATAACCGTATACAGTTTCATCGAAGGTAAGCACAGAATCTTTAGCCCAGTTCTCCACATTCATACCGAAAATCAGTTGCGTATTGAGTCCGTCATTAATTTGAAACCTTGGTTCATCGCTATCATCTGAAGAAAGCATAAGCAGCAAACGACCGTCTTTAGCCAAAGAGTCTACCTCTGCCGAATAACTTACATCAATAGTAAATTTACGTTCTAATTTTGGAGGTTCTGTACACCCCATTACAAAAGCTATGACCCCTAAAACCAAAAGAATTTTTCTCATCATTATAAATGTTTCACAAAAGGTACAGTATTCTCTATTCACATCAAATACCAAGACTATAATTTCAACGTTTTATGTAAATAGACTTTCTTTCTCGCCCACAAAAACTTATGCTATGAAAAAATTACTCTACATTTCATTAATCGGAATTTCGATAACAATACTAGCAAGTTGTGATTATGATGACAGCAATGACATCGACATCTTAACACCGAATGACACAACTGAAACTGGAATGACAGTCAAGAAATTGCCGGCATAAAAAAGCCTCGCAATAGTATTGCAAGGCTCATTTTATAAATTTCTACGGAAATTAGTTTCTACTTCTATGTCTCTCACGAGCTAGCAATGTATTTTTCAACAACATTGCAATAGTCATAGGACCAACCCCACCAGGTACGGGAGTAATGAACGATGCTTTTTTGCTTACATTTTCA
>JANQUX010000500.1 GCA_030730545.1 Maribacter sp.
ATTTATTGTCAAAAGATTTTTTAAAACTGGTTTTCATCGCTTTTGTAATTGCAACACCAATTTCATGGTACGTACTAAATAATTGGTTAGAAGAATTTGCAACTAAAACAGATTTAAGTTGGTGGATTTTCGCTCTGAGTGGAATAGCAATGGTCGTCATCTCATTATTAATTATGACTATTAAAACCTTAAATTCAGCAAAGGCCAACCCTGTAAAAAGTCTAAGATCCGAGTAGTTTAAAATCATCAATCATATAAAATCAAATCATGTTTAAAAACCATTTAAAAATTGCTTGGCGTAACCTAAAAGTGAACCGCTTGTTTTCGGTAGTTAATATTTTGGGTCTTTCTATAGGGTTGGCAGTAACCTTGATCTTGTTCATCTTTATACGGCATGAGCAAAGTTTTGATACCATGTACACTAATGCAGACAATATTCAACGTGTGCTATTACATACTGATGGTGACAACGGTCAAGAAATTTGGGCTACGGTGCCGCCGTCATTGGGTCCTACAATGATGATCGACGTTGCCAATGTTGAATATGCTGCTAGAACTTTGAAAAATGATTTTGGGGGTACTGCGTCATTAAGGGTATTGCAGCAAAATTTCACAGAAAATAACCTCTTTTGGGTAGATGCTGAGCTTTTGCATATTTTCGATATTCCATTTATAAAAGGTCAGGCAAAGGGTGCGTTAGACCGCCCTAATACCGCAGTTTTATCAGAAACAACAGCTAAAAAGTATTTTGGCACAACAGACCCAATTGGCAAAACCTTTACTGTAGATGGTAGGTATGAACTAGAGGTGACAGGTGTTTATAAAGACTTTGCTAAAAACAGCACACTAGATTGTAATATTATGGCCTCGGGAATAACTACAGGTTTTTTTAAGAACCCTTCTTGGAATAATGCCAGTTTTGAAACCTATTGTTTACTAAAGCCCAATACCGATTTGGCATCCACAGAATTACAGTTGCAGGAAATGTTGAATAAGAATATGGAAAAGGAAAATCAGTGGTACACCTTTTCTCTGCAACCTATGAAAGATGTCCACTTATATTCTTCTGGCTATGATAATGCATATGCAAGTAGAATAGGTGATATAAAAGAAGTACGTAACCTCATATACTTGGCACTTTTAATTCTCTTAATTGCCTGTATCAATTATATGAACCTGACAACAGCTCGTTCTCAAAAACGAGCGAAAGAAGTAGGCATCAGTAAGACTTTGGGTTCGTCGTCAAGTAGTCTTGTACTTCGGTTTTATATGGAAACAGGCTTGGTGACGCTAATTTCTCTCGTAATTGGGGCATTATTGACTTCTGCCGCAATGCCTATTTTTAATGCTATAACTGGTCAGGATTTAAGCACGGATTTGTTATTGAATTTTGAATTTTTGATAAGCTTGTTAGCAATATGGTTGGTGGTAACATTGATATCAGGATTATATCCAGCACTATACTTATCTCAGTTTAAGCCGGTAATAGTATTAAAATCCTCTATTGTTCAAAGCAAAGGAAATATTTTTATACGAAAAGGTTTGGTGGTATTTCAATTTGCTGCTTCGGTAGTATTGATAGTTGGTGTATTGATGATTTCTGAGCAAATGGATTTTATACGAAACCAAAAATTAGGTTTTGATGCCGAAAATGTAGTCGCTATTTCCATAAATGGAATAAAAGGAACTGAGAAAAAAGATGCCTTGGTATCAGAATTGAAAGGTTTAGGCAATGTTTCCTCGGTCTCCTTAGCACAGGGCTTTCCAGGAATGGAGGTTAGCGGAAGGTCTTTGAGTAGAAATGATGATGATAAAGAAAGTTTGAACATACAGACCAATGTTACCGATGCTTCTGTTATTGATGTACTGCAATTAAAGCTACTGGCCGGACGTTCACTACCAATATTTAAACAAGAAAAAGACACTCTTGTAGAAGTGGTGTTGAACAAAAAAGCAGTCGATTATCTTGGCTATACTCCCGAAGAAGCTATAGGTAAAACGATATTTATATCAGTACCAAATACTATTGTAGGTGTGGTCGATGATTTCAACTTTGCCTCATTGCATGAGCCTATAGGAGCTTATGCCTTTCATAATAATACAGGTGAGCGTAAATCGTTTGCATTGGTTAGATATAAGATTGCGGCAAATAGTACTACCATCGATCAGTTAGAGACAGTATTTAAAAATGTAGCACCCAACACTGCTTTTGAGTATAGTTTCTTGGATAATAATCTTGAAAAATTATATGTACGTGAAAGACGTGCTGCTAAAGTTGGTTTTGTTTTTTCAATGTTAGCCATTTTTATTGCTTGTTTGGGGCTTTTCGGTTTAGCGGCGTTTATGGGCGAGCAGCGCAAAAAGGAAATAGGTATTCGAAAGGTTTTAGGGGCTAGTATCATGGGTATTACACAAATGCTGTCCAAAGATTTTGTAAAACTGGTTTTTATTGCCATGCTCATTGCTTTTCCAGTAGCGTATTGGTTAATGGATAAATGGTTATCCAATTTTGCATTTCATGTAGATATGAGTTATTCGGTATTTATCATCGCAGGCATTTCAGCCTTGGTTATAGCCCTTTTTACAATCAGTTTTCAATCGGTCAAGGCAGCATTAAGTAACCCTATTAAGAGTCTAAGAGCCGAGTAGTTAATAATCATCAATCAATCTTTATAAAATCAAATCATGTTTAAGAATTATATAAAAATCGCTTGGCGAAACTTAATTAAAGACAAGCTCAATACAGGGTTAAATGTAATAGGTTTATCGGTTGCATTTGCAGTTGCAATATTGTTAGGTATGGCTGCAATGTATCAACTATCATATGACGGTTTTCATGAAAACGGAGATTCAATCTATAAGATTGTAAAAACCCAACAAACTCCAAAAGGACCGCAGGCAGGCACTGTTCATCCAGCTCCATTTGCGACAAAATTAAAAACAGAGGTGCCAGGCGTAAAACGTATAACAAGGTATTTACAAGATGGTACACTGGCGATTCTTGGAGATAAGGAAATGGACATGAACATAATTTGGGTAGATAAAGATTTCTTTTCTATGTTCAGTTTACCAATAATAAACGGAGACCAAAATGAACCTTTAGGCGATGTGTCTTCTATAGTATTAACCGAAAAAGCAGCAGTTAGTTTATTTGGTACTACAGCGATAGTAGGTGAAAGTTTTAATTTATTGGTTGAGGGAAAAGAAAAACCATTTACCATAAGTGCCGTAGCTAAAGACAATGTGCCAGAAAGTAATCTAGAATTTCAAATGGCAGCGCAATTCGAAGGTCACCATGAGTATTTGAATAATAAAGACAATTGGGATGCGAATTATCATGATGTATATGTAGAATTAGAAGATGGTGTTACGGCATCAAGTTTTAAAAAAAGCAGCCAGTCGTATATAGATTCTCATTATGAGAAGGCTATAAGTGAGTTGAAAAGAGATGGTGCCTCTGCCGATGTAAATGGCAGATATATGAATTTAGATATGATTCCGTTGACTGACGTACATTTTTTGAGTCTTAAAAACGGATTTGTAGAAGTAAGTAGAAGCTTGCCCTATTTGATACTTGGTGTTGCCTTTTTGATATTATTCATCGCATGTGTCAATTATGTAAACATGAGTATTGCCAAATCTGCTAAAAGATTAAAAGAAATTGGCATGCGAAAAACATTGGGTGCTCAAAAAAAACAATTGTTTTTTCAATTTTGGAGCGAAAGTCTATTCGTTTTTCTAGTATCCATTTGTATTGGTGTAGTGTTGAGTTTTGCTTTTGTAAATGAGTTTAAAACAACCTTTAATACCAATATAAATGTAGATATGCTTTTGAAACCAACATTTTTACTTGTGTTGTTAGGTGTGGTAATTCTAATTACAATTTTTGTTGGTGGCTACCCAGCATTATTAATGAGTCGTTTGGGTACAATTCAATCTTTAAAAGGAAAACTAGAATCAACAGGTAGTAATAGGGTAAGAGATGTACTTATGGTATTTCAATTCGGAATCGCCATTTTATTGATTACGGGTACGCTGGTGTTATGGGGTCAAATTGATTATATGCGTAACATAGATTTAGGTTACGATAAAGAACAGGTAATTTCATTTCCGTTAAACGGAAAACGAAATAGTAACGATGTTGTCGATTTATTGAGAGATGAATTAAAGGGTAATCCCAATATTATTTCCATTAGTGGTGCCGATAATAATTTAGGATTAGGTAGAGATGGCAGCAGGTCTACCAGTAAAATAGGATTTGAATTTGAAGGTAGGGCTGTGACTACTAATTTTTTGGTCGTAGACCATGAATTTGTTCAAACCTTGGGTATTGATTTGGTTCGAGGGCGAAATTTCGAAAGTGCTTCAGATAGTTTAGGCGTGGTCATAAACGAGGCTATGGCTAAAGAGCTTGGTGTAGAAGATCCTTTATTGGCTCAGTTAGAATTAGACGATGGAAAATATTATCCTGTTTTGGGAGTAGTAAAAGATTATAATTTCAATGATTTGGATAGGGCAATAGAGCCGATTACATTTTTCATGACCAGAGAATGGGGTGTTACTTATGCATATGCAAAAGTAGGGCCTAAAAATATGGCGGCATCTTTTGATATTTTAGAAAGTACCTGGAAAAAATTAGAGCCTAATGCCGAATTTTTAGGATCTTTTTTAGATGAGAACGTTGATAGAACTTTTAATAGGGAGAAGACCACGGCAAAAATGATTTCGAGTGGTTCTATATTAGCTATTATCTTAAGTTGCATGGGGCTTTTTGCCATGTCTTTATTAATTGTCTCGCAACGCACCAAAGAAATCGGTATTAGAAAAGTGGTTGGGGCTAGCGTTGGTTCTATCACCTATATTCTTACTAAAGATTTTTTGAAATTAGTTTTTGTTGCATTTATAATAGCTTCTCCAATTGCATGGTGGGTAATGCGAGAGTGGTTGCAAAACTATACCTATAGAATAGATTTGAGTATTTGGTTTTTTATTGGCGCAGGTGCAATTGCCGTTATAATTGCAATGCTTACTATTGGGTCGCGAACCATAAGAGCAGCAAGAGCCAACCCTGTAAAAAGCCTAAGAACGGAATAAAAACTAAACAGATATGCTACGTAATTATTTTAAAATCGCACTAAGGTATTTGTCTAAGAATAAGCTTTATTCTTTCATTAATATTTTTGGCTTGGCTATAGGTATAGCTTCTTTTGTGCTTATTATGCTCTATATCAATTATGAGCAGAGCTATGATAAATTTGAAGGATCCGAAAATATATATCGAGTGTATATGGATTATTTGGAAGGTGACACCTTTATACCTGGTGATGCACAAACGTATAATCTTTCTGGTCCAACTTTAAAAAGTGAGTTTCCAGAAGTGTTGGATTATGTTCGATTCTTTTATTTTGAAAAAATGACGTTCCAATTGGACGAACGAATATTTGAGCAACCCTTGGGCTCATTGGTAGACCCTTCTTACTTTAATATTTTTAATTATCCATTATTAAAGGGAGAGAAAGAAAAAGTGCTTTCTCAACCTTATTCAATAGTCCTTTCAAAATCATTTGCTCAGAAGTTGTTTGGGAATGAAAGTCCCCTACAGAAAACAATTTCAGCATTTAGAGATGGTAAAGAAGCTGTGCTTACTGTAACGGGTGTAATGGATGATATTCCTAAAAATGCTCATTATAGAAATACTTTTTTAATCTCTTACGAAACTGAAAAAACATGGACAGACTGGGGTTCGAAGGCGCATGAACTTAATTGGAATGCTAACAATTATTATACTTTTATAAAATTAGACCCAAATACGAATGCAGATGTGTTGCGGCAAAAGATAATTGAAAGCGATATTGAAGAAGATACGGAAGAACAACATAATATAGAGCCTATTGAAGACATACATCTATATTCAAATAAGCCTTATGAAGTTTCTGCAAATGGTAGTATTACCCGTGTAAAGTTTCTTATGGCGATCGCCTTTATTATTCTTATACTTTCTTGGTTAAACTATGTAAACCTTTCTGTAACTAAATCGATGGAGCGGGCAAAAGAAACAGGTATTCGTAAGGTGTCTGGCGCTCATAAATCGCAATTGATTATTCAATCTTTATTTGAATCAATATTGTTGAATCTAATTGCTATTATGTTATCGTTATTATTTGTGGTTATAGTTTTGCCGTTGTACAATGGTATCACAGGAAAGGGGCTTAATTTACAGTTAGGGAGTTTGTCGGCTTTCTTACCTTATTTTCTTTTTATTCTATTCGGTATGGTAGCTGCGGGTCTTTACCCAGCTCTTTTGTTAAGTAGTTATTCTCCAATAAAAGCACTAAAGGGTAAAATACAGACTTCATCTCAGGGCTTGGCAATTCGAAAAGGACTTATTGTAGCTCAGTTTTTAGCGACGATTGTTTTGTTAATCGGCACTATTGTGGTAACCAAACAAATTAGTTTTTTAGAAAGCCAGCCTATAGGTACTGACATTAATCAAGTTATAGCATTAAAGGGCGAAGTGGTAACGACTAAGCCAGATTCTTTACTTATAAATGAGTATAAAGTTTTAGAGGAAGAGTTAAAGAAATTACCATTTGTAGAAAAAATTGCGATTGCACAAAGTTACCCCGGTGATAGTTTTGATAATCTATCATCTAACCGAGGCATATTATTGCCAAATGGTATTAAACAAGATGATAAATTATTCTACACATATCATGTACAACCAGATTATTTTGATTTGGTGGATATCGAATTTTTAGCTGGTGGTACTTTTCTACCTTCATCAAATTTCGATGGAAAACAGGTAGTGGTTAATGAAACTTTTCTAAAGAATATGGGCATTTCTTCCTATGATGAAATACTAAATAAAACGGTAGGTTTCTGGGGAGAAAATGAATGGAGGGTAACAGGTGTTATTAAGGATTATTACCATTTTGGATTGAAAAGCCCTTTATTGCCAATGGTTATTAGATATGAGCGTGATGTAAATAATATTTTAATAAAATTAGATGCTTCTGCTGCGTCGGTTGCAGGTTTTGAATCGTCCATTGCACAGATAAAATCCGAATGGACTAAAGTATTTCCAAAAAGCACCTTTAACTATACGTTCTTAGATCAAAAGTTTGAGGCACAATATCAAGAAGATAAATCTTTTGGAGCTGCTTTTCAGGTATTTACTTTACTAGCTATATTGATTGCAGCAATGGGTCTTTTTGGTCTAACTTCATACACTGTTGTACAACGAAAAAAGGAAATTGGTATCCGTAAAGTAAATGGAGCCACAATACCTCAAGTTCTTACACTTTTAAATAAAGACTTTGTAAAATGGATTGGTGTGGCATTTGTTATTGCAGTACCTATTTCTTGGTATGTTATGAGTCAATGGCTTGAAGGGTTTGCTTATAGAACAACACTTAGTTGGTGGGTGTTTGCGCTGGCAGGTATTTCAGCACTTTTAATTGCGTTATTAACAGTAAGCTGGCAAAGTTTTAATGCCGCAGTCGCTAACCCAGTAGAATCTTTAAGGGATGAATAATAACTATTAAAAAGTATAAAATCGTTTAGTTTAAATGCACCAACAAATCACCAATAAACTATTTTACTAACACACTAACACACTAACTCACTAATTCACTAAATAAGATGTTATTACAATTAAGAAATGTTTTTAAATGGGTTCAGCAAGGCGGTCAACGTATTTTTTTGCTGAAAGATATTAATTTAGAAGTAGCCGAAGGGGAGTTTATTTCAATCATGGGTCCGTCGGGATCAGGGAAATCTACATTGTTGAATGTTATTGGTATGCTCGATACTTTTGATGAAGGCGAGTATGATTTTTTAAGTGAATCGGTTCATACGTTAAAAGAGAAATATCGCTCTAATTTGTATAAGGAGTATATCGGCTTTGTATTTCAATCATATCACCTGTTAGATGATTTAACGGTTGAAGAAAATTTAGAAATGCCATTGTTGTACAAAAAGATAAAAGGATCTGAGCGCAAAGCCTTGGTGGCAGATATGCTGGATAGATTTAATATAGTTGGTAAGAAAGATTTGTTTCCAACGCAATTAAGTGGTGGTCAACAGCAGTTAGTGGGTGTAGCTCGTGCATTAATCGGTAAGCCAAAATTGATTCTAGCAGATGAACCAACTGGAAACCTGAACTCGCAACAAAGTGAAGAAATCATGCAGCTTTTTAAGAAGTTGAATGAGGAAGAAGGAGTCACTATTATTCAAGTAACACACTCCGAAAAGAATGCGGAATACGGTTCAAGAATCATCAACCTTTTAGACGGTAGAAAGATTTAGTTTTTTTATGTATTAAGTTTCTGCGAAATGTCACTTCGAGCGCAGTCGAGAACCTTTTGAAATAGAATGATTCTCGATCTAGTTAGAAGCTCGAACGCTAATCCCTAACTCCTAATCCCCAGATACTAACTACTTTAATCAACATACCCTTCAGGATGCATTTCATCAAACTCCGTGTGATCTTGAAAAGCCTTGGCTAGTAAAAGAATACTTGCTTCATCATATAGATTACCAACTAGGGTAATACTTGTAGGGTGTTTCTCTTTATCTAGTCCTGTAGGTATGGCAATAACCGGGTGACCGGTAAGGTTGGTGATAATCAATTGTCTATTTCCGAACGTTGGGGATATCAGCACATCATAATCTTTCATGATAGTCTGCATTTTTTCGATAAGTACTTGTCGGTGTCTATTGGCTTGTAGGTATTCTACAGCAGGTATAAAACGAGCTTGTCGTAAAGAATTTGCACGTGAACGTTCATCTTGTTCTACCATTTTATCTACTTCTCTTGCACGAACCATATCATCAAAAAATGCTCCCGCTTCTGCCCTTAATATCACATCAAAACTTTTATAAGGCACATCTTCTGGTAGTTCCACTTCGTTTAAAGTCAGTCCCATTTCTTTAAAAGTCTTCACTGCTTTCTCTAGATTATCCTTACTTAGACTAGTGTCCTTTTCAATATCCTTTTTCAAGTATCCAATACGCAACGATTTATAATCTTTTGTAGGTTCGAATCCGTCAGGGTAATCTGTAGTCATTCCGTCTTTTGGATCTTTACCAGTAATTACACTGTATACAATAGCACAATCTTCTGCACTTCTCGCCATAGGTCCCACTTTATCCATAGACCAACTTAAACTCATCACTCCGTGTCTGCTAACTCTACCGTATGTTGGGCGTAAACCAGTAATTCCGTTTCTATTACTTGGCGATGTAATTGAGCCTAAAGTTTCTGTACCCAAGGCAAAAGGAACTAAACCTGCTGAAGTTGCAGATCCCGATCCTGCAGACGACCCTGTGGCGCCCTGTTCGATATCCCACGGATTTTTTGTTTTTCCATCGAACCATACATCGCCACGTGCCAATGAACCAGAAACCAGTTTAGCAACTAAAACTCCGCCAGCAGCCTGTAATTTTTCAACTACCGTAGCTGTCATTTCAATTTGTTGGTCACGATAAGGTTCTGCACCCCATGTGGTTTTATAACCTTCGACCGCCATTAAATCTTTTACTCCGTATGGTATGCCATGTAAAATTCCGCGATAATTTCCGGCAGCCAGTTCTGCATCTAAAAGTTTAGCTTGTTCTAAAGCCATTTCTTCGGTTATGGTAATAGTGCATTGTAAAACAGGATTGTATTTTTTTAATCGGGCTATAAAGAACTTGGTCAATTCTAGCGAACTTATTTTTTTGCTTTTAATGAGTGAGGCAAGCTGAGGTATGGAGAAAAAAGCTAGGTCAGCTTCTTTGTTTGGTAGTTCTACGTTATCCGGAATTTCCCATTCAGGGAATCCCGCTTGTGCTTTTGGGGTGAAGTTTAAGGGTAAAGGGTTAAACTGTATTGCAGGTACGACGTCGTTATCTAAAGTGTATTTCCGGAGGGTATCAAAACCTTCTTTATTTCGTATTAGATAAGGGTATAGGGTGTCAATATATTTTTTATCGAAATCTAATCCCACTAATTTTTGCGATCGTTTTACATCTTTTTTAGAGAATTCATTTTTAGAACTAGAGCAAGATGTAATGAGTAAGAAAGTAAAGAGACAAAGAAATGAAAATAGAGCTATTCTTTTGGTAGGTTGGTGCATGACTTAAGTTTTAAAGAAGATTCTAAATTACGATTTTTAGATAGCTTATTTCTACCTGTAAATCATAAATAATCAAGAATTGAACATCTGTTAATAAGAGGTTTTGATTATAATGGCATCTTCATTTTCAATACGCTAACTTCATAATCTAACATCTAAGGATTATCTTTGTAACCAGCCTGCCAACAAGCAGGTTTAGAATGAAATTATAGAATGAAGATAGATAAGAAGGATGTTTTAAAGGCGTTGGAACATATTACCGTTCCGGGTGAAGGTCAAAACATGGTAGAAAGTGGTGCTGTCACCAATATTCAGATTTTTGGCGATGAGGTAGAAGTTGATATTACTATTGCAAACCCAAGCCTACAAGCACGTAAAAAGACCGAGGTAGAGATTTTAAAGATCATACACAGAGAAGTTTACGAAAAAGCCAAAATTAAAATAAACATTAAGGTCGATGCTCCTGCTGCAAAGCCGAAAGTGAACGAGATAAAAGGTAAAGCAATACCTGGTATTTCTAATATTATAGCAGTAGCTTCTGGTAAAGGTGGGGTAGGTAAATCTACCGTAACAGCTAACTTGGCAGTTACTTTAGCGAAAATGGGCTTTAAAGTAGGTTTGTTAGATGCCGATATTTACGGGCCATCAATGCCTATAATGTTCGATGTTGCGAACGATAAACCACTTGCGGTAACTATAGATGGCAAATCTAAAATGAAGCCGGTAGAAAGTTATGGGGTTAAACTATTATCGATTGGCTTTTTTACGCAAAGAGATCAAGCGGTAATTTGGAGAGGACCAATGGCTTCTAAAGCATTGAACCAAATGATTTTTGATGCACACTGGGGCGATTTAGACTTTATGCTAATTGATTTGCCACCGGGTACAGGCGATATACATTTAAGCATAATGCAAGCCTTACCAATAACTGGTGCTGTTGTTGTAAGCACACCACAAGAAGTTGCACTTGCCGATGCAAGAAAAGGTGTGGCAATGTTTCAACAAGATTCTATAAACGTACCTGTTTTGGGAATTGTAGAAAATATGGCCTACTTTACACCTGCAGAGTTGCCAGACAATAAGTATTATATTTTTGGTAAAGAAGGTGCTAAACATCTAGCAGAAGATTTAAATGTACCTTTTCTTGGTGAAATGCCTTTGGTACAAAGTATACGTGAAGCTGGTGATGCAGGTAGACCTGCAGCATTACAGACATCAACGCCTGTAGAAAAAGCGTTTGAAGAATTGACAAAAAAGATAGTGAGTGAGGTTGTTGCTAGAAATAAAACTCTGCCACCTACAGAAGCCATAAAGATTACAACAATGGCTGGTTGCTCGCCTGTTAATAAAAAATAATTATGACATCAGCAGAACTAAAATTAAATGTTGAAAAAGCATTAGAAGAAATCAGACCTTTTTTACAAAGTGATGGTGGTGATATAACATTGATTTCTATTGATGATGAATCTTCTGTTAAAGTAAGATTAGAAGGTGCTTGTGTTGGTTGTAGTGTGAATCAGATGACACTAAAAAGTGGCGTTGAAATGACCATTAAAAAGTACGCCCCGCAAATTCAAGAAGTAATAAATGTAGCAGTTTAATGCCTGATAATTATCATAATTTATAATAGGATAGATTGATAATTTTGAAGGATATTACATAGAATTGAAGTAATGATTAAGACCGATATATTGATAATTGGCGCAGGACCTACGGGTCTTTTTGCCGTTTTTGAAGCAGGACTCCTAAAACTAAAATGCCATTTAATAGATGCTTTGCCACAAGCAGGCGGACAGTGTTCTGAAATTTATCCTAAGAAACCTATTTATGATATTCCTGGTTTTCCAGAAGTATTGGCAGGTGATTTGGTAGATAATTTGATGGAGCAGATTAAGTCTTTTCAACCTGGTTTCACACTAGGTGAGCGCGCAGAAACAATCAAAAAATTAGACGATGGTACTTTTGTTGTAACCACTAATAAGGGCACTGAGCATAACGCGCCAATAGTCGCTATTGCTGGTGGTTTAGGAAGTTTTGAGCCTAGAAAACCATTGTTGGATAATTTATCGAAGTTCGAAGACAACGGTGTTGCTTACATGATTAAAGATCCTGAAGTATACCGTGATAAAAAAGTAATTATAGCTGGTGGCGGTGATTCTGCCTTAGACTGGAGTATTTTCTTAGCTGATGTAGCTTCTCAAGTTACTTTAGTGCATAGAAGAAATGAATTTAGAGGAGCTTTAGATTCTGTAGAGAAGGTTCAAGAATTAAAGAACAAAGGCAAAATTAATTTAATTACCCCTGCAGAGATTATTGGTCTTAATGGTAGTGATAAGTTAGAATCTGTTCTAATCAGAAAAATTTCTGATGATAACGAAGAACTAATTTTAGAGGTAGACGATTTTATCCCTTTATTCGGACTCTCACCAAAACTTGGTCCGATTGGCGACTGGGGATTGGATATTGAGAAAAACGCTATTAAAGTAGATACGTTCGATTATCAAACAAACATACCTGGAATATATGCGATTGGTGATGTAAATACATACCCAGGTAAATTAAAACTAATTCTATGTGGTTTCCACGAAGCAACGTTAATGTGCCAAAGTGCCTTTCAAAAAATTCATCCAGATAAAAAGTATGTCATGAAATATACTACCGTAGGTGGTGTAAGTGGTTTTGATGGAACAAAAAAGGAAGCGCCAAAAGCGGTAGTAAAAGCGATAGAATAAATTATAAGGTATTAGGGCAAAGGATTTAGGAGCTAGTAAATATGGCTGTAAAAAGATTTGAAGATTTATTAGTTTGGCAAAAATCACAAGATTTAGCTGTTTTAGTTTATCAAGAATTTATAAACTTGAAAGATTTTTCTTTTAAAGACCAAATCTCTAGAGCCTCAGTTTCTATATCTAATAATATTGCAGAAGGTTTTGACCGAAAAACTAATCCTGATTTTATCAGGTTTTTATATTTTGCACAAAGTTCAAATAGCGAGGTAAGGTCGATGTTGTATTTGTCCGAAAGATTAAAATATTTACCAAAAGAGAGAACAGCTGAATTAATTGATAAGTCAAATGAAATTTCTAGAATGCTTTACGGACTAATTCAATCCATGAAATAAACTAGTTCACTAAACCCTAACTACTAAATCCTATTAATGACCGATATCAAAATAAAAATAACAGACCGCGACGGAGTATTACATGAAATCGATGCTCCGACCGATATGAATATGAATCTTATGGAAGTAGTTCGTTCTTATGAACTTGCACCAGAAGGTACTATAGGTATTTGCGGAGGTATGGCTATGTGTGCATCATGTCAATGTTATGTACTGTCAGATACAGAACTTCCAGAAATGGGTGATGATGAAGAAGCTATGTTATCTGAAGCTTTCAACGTAAAAGATAATTCACGTTTAGGCTGTCAATTACATATCACCGAAGATATGGACGGACTAGAAGTTGAGCTTGCACCAGAAGAGCTTTAAAAGTCATTGCGAGGAAACGAGATGTAATCGAGATTGACGAAGCAATCTGCTGAATTAATTTTAAAAGCTCGTGTTAGTCTAATGTTGGAAAATAAATTTTTATTTTCCAATAGCCAATAGCCAATAGCCAATAGCCAATAGCCAATAGCCATTTTTGAACTTGAATTTTATTTTGCCTAACTCCTAACTCCTGCCCTATATCCTAGCC
>JANQUX010000501.1 GCA_030730545.1 Maribacter sp.
GAAACTGTTCCCCTCTTGGGAGGGGCTAGGGGTGGGTTCTTGATGGTTACGGTGTTTGTCAAAAACAAAAATCCGTTTTAAAGACATTTCTTTAAAACGGATTTGATATCAATTCATTTTACCTCTTTACACGAACAGCAAAATAATAGTCAATACGATACCACCAAGTGAAAAGTACAGTCCTTTTTTAAATACAGTGGTTTTTGGCATAAACATCCAAAAAGAAGACACCACGAAAAATAGTAGTGAGAGTCCGAAAAATATGTTCAGAAAATACACGGGGCTGTTTGTGGTTGCCTTATGCAAGTGTTCCATCTTATCTAGAATAAAGGGAAGTTCCATTTTCTTTATGATAGCCATACCTGTGGCTGTATTATATTCACCTTGCTTAAAGTAAACAACATCGCCTTCGGTCTTTTCAGGTTTTACTCCGCCTTTTATTCGTAGTGCATCACTAAGTTCACCGGCTTTTAAATTAGGTTTTAATTGTTGTTCAGTAATTTTTTCGCTTTTAAGAAAATCGGTATTTCTATAAATCATAATGATTCCGCTTATAGAATACATCGCCATAATACCGGCTAAAAAGAAGCCTAAATAACGGTGAATAATTCTCATGCGCAAACTTGTAGTCATTTTCATACTGGCATTTTTAATAGTTGGGTTAAGAGTGCAAAAATAAGCACATATTCTTATAAGTTAGTAAGACAGTGATAAAGATGAAAGGTTTAATGAAATAGTACTTAAAAAGAAAACCCCAAAGAGAAAAATCTCTTCGGGGCTATCTCCGTTGTTTGGTAATTGTAATTATTTGAATCCTATTTCCTCAATGCCTTCATGACTGATTTTAATAGCATCTAACGGCTTTAATCCGTCGAAAGTCATATCCTGTTCAACCATGTAATATTTCATGCCCGACAATGCTTTGTTGTCCAATATATTTTTAAATCCGATGGATCCTTTACCTACTGGCGCAAATCTACCTTGCTCGTCCATATCTTTAACATGCCAGATTTTAAAACGACCTGGGTATTTATTGAAATAGGCGATAGGGTTGGCACCTGCTTTGGTTACCCAATATAAATCCATCTGAAAATTTAATAATTTAGAGTCTATATTCTCTAACAAGTAATCAATTGGTGTAATGCCGTCAGCATTTTTCTTGAATTCAAAATCGTGATTATGATATAGTAATTTCAAGCCTGCTTTATTAGCCTTTTCGCCAAGTGTAGTTAATATTTTAGCTAAGTCTTCAACTGTACCGGTCATACCCATAGTACTGGTTTCTTGGTCATAGGTAAACATACCCATTGGTGGAATCGGAACTACAAAATATTTAAAACCTGCAGCCTTGGCATCTGCCATCATTTGGTCAGCATTATCAAGAGTAACGGCACTTTGGTGTGTACTAATTGGCTTTAATTTCAAAGATTTTAATAAACTTTTAAAATCTGCCGGGGTCATACCATAATACTTGCCGTCTTCGTAACCTGCAGCTTCTATATTTTTATAACCTGCATCAGATACTGCTTGCAAAGTTGCCTTCGCGTTTGTACCCATATCATCCCTTACCGTATAAAGAGCAAGACCGCCAAATTTCTTTTGGGCGTAGGTCGTTAATGAGCCGAACATAAAAGCAGCGAGAACGGTACATTTAAAAAAGTTGTTGAGTGTTAATTTGTTCATTGTTGTTGTTATTTTAAGTATCTATTTTTTATTTAAAACTGTATAGGTATGGAGCTTTGTGAGCTTTGCCTTCAAAAAGCTTTTCGTGCCGTTGCAATATGTCTAGAGACAACATTTTACGCTGAAAACTGGTGCGTCTAAGTGTCTGGTCTAAGATTGCTTCAAAAACTTGTTGTAAGAGTTTCATGGTAAATTTCGGAGGCAACAGATTCATTCCTATAATCTTCTCACTTATATTATTGCGAAGTACTTCAAGAGCTTTGTTTACGATTTCATTATGATCCATCATTAATTTAGGAACATTATCGATGTCGTACCATTCAATGCTATCTGATAAATGATCCGGTTTCGGATTTACATTTTCGTAATTAATAAGCGCGTAATGACCTACGGTTACAAAGCGTTCCGTCATCCATTCATTATCGGCTAAATTTTTGTTGTTTGCCTCTAGAATGCGACGCGTGGCTGCAGGATCTGCTCTATTTGGGTCTCCGAAAACTTGAAACTGATCTAAGAATACATTTTTTATTCCTGTACGTTCTTCTACTCCTTTATTTACTGCATCTTGCAGACTTTGGTTTTGTTTTATATATCCTCCGGGAAGGGCAAATAAACCAGTATTGTGATATTCTAAAATGAGAATTTTTAATTTTACACCGTTGAACCCAAAGATTACACAATCATAAGAAAGGTTGGGAATGAATTTCGTATTTTCTGAACCTTTCATGCGTGAATTTGATAAAATTTGCTTGTGTTTATCAAATAAACCACAAAATTAAATGACATCAAAGGATTATTGTTGTAAAATGAGACAATAGGTGTTTTATAGAATTTTGGTACTTGAAATCAGCATATGTATAATAGAAGAATTTTATGGTGTTTACATAAAATAGCCGTTAGAAACTTTATTGGTCATTACGGCACCTATACTTATTTCTGTTTATGCATTT
>JANQUX010000502.1 GCA_030730545.1 Maribacter sp.
GCAAGTAAACCCGCTTGCAATTTTCCTCGGTCATGTAACTTTAATGCAGCTGCTGCTCTAAAAGTGATTCCTGCCAAGACCTCGGCATTCGTTAATTTTTGAAATGTTCCAAGAATACTGGCTTGGGTCAGTAAATCGCCCATTGGTGCAGAGCCAGGGTTGTGGTCACTTGCAATGGCAAGGGCTGCACCTGCGTCTAATAATTTACGGGCTGGCGTAAAGTCGCATCCTAAACCAATGGAGGCTCCTGGTAGTGCTACTGCAATAGTCTCGCTATGTGCTAATAATTCTATTTCTGTATCTCCGCTTGCTTCTAAATGATCTGCGCTTATTGCATTAAACTCAACTGCTACTTTACTGCCGCCTGCAGAAAATTGGTCTGCGTGCACGGTAATGTCAAAATTCATCTGACTAGCTTTTGAAAAATATGCCTGTATATCATTCGCAGAAAAAGCACTTTGCTCAATGAACGCATCAATACGGTGTGTTAGATTTTCTTCTTTAAGAATGGGAAATAACTCCTCAGAAATCATTTTTAAATATTCGGTTTCTGAGCCATCAAAATCTTTAGGTAACATGTGCGCTGCGAGGCAAGTAGAAATCAATTCTGGCAATGCTTGCTCATTGGCTCCTTTAATAGCACGTAGCATTTTCAGCTCTTCTGCAACTGTTAGTCCGTAGCCGCTTTTAACCTCAATGGTAGTCGTTCCATTTTTAAGATGACGATTCGCTCTTTTTATAGTGCTTTTGGTCAATTCTTCTAAACTTGCTTTTCTGGTTTGGGTAACGGTATCCCAAATACCACCACCTGCAAGTGCAATTTCTAAATATGATTTTCCTGCATTTCGCATGGCGTAATCTTTAGCACGAGATCCGCCAAAACAGATATGCGTATGAGCGTCTACGAAACCAGGTACACAAACATGGTTGCCATTTAATAGGGTGATTTCTGCATCAGGATATTTTAATTTTAAGTCCTCAAAATTACCAGTGGCTGCGATGAGGTTGTCTTCAATTAAAATTCCGCCGTCAACGATCACCTCAAGTTCGTGGTCAGAAATGGCTCCTTTGAGCTTTAATCCCGTCATGGGTAGTATCTGTTTAAACGGACCTATAAGTGTTCTTTTTGTCATTAGATTAGTAGTTTTCGAACTCTTCTGAGTGTTTTGTCTTTAAAGATATGTTTTGTTCTGCTTGTACCCGGTCTATAACTTTTAGTATGGTCTGATCTTTAATCATAGCAATACCCTTTTCAATATCATCAGAAAAT
This sequence comes from Maribacter sp., assembly GCA_030730545.1. Classification (GTDB taxonomy): domain Bacteria; phylum Bacteroidota; class Bacteroidia; order Flavobacteriales; family Flavobacteriaceae; genus Maribacter. Next base: position 1,271 of record JANQUX010000502.1, read on the forward strand.
ACGCGATCTTTACTAGCGAAAGGCACTTGCTCGCGAACGGCATTATGTACCTCGTCTAAATAAATACCCGACTTCAACGGTTTTCTAAATTCAAAAGCCTGTGCAGCGGTTAATAATTCAATTGCCAATATCTTTTCAACATTACCAATAACTTGTAACGCTTTTCTACCACCAATAGACCCCATGCTTACATGGTCTTCTTGACCTAAAGAAGTAGGAATGCTATCTGCGCTTGAAGGGAAACAAAGACCTTTATTTTCACTTGCCAATGCTGCGGTGGTATATTGCAAAATCATGTATCCGGAATTGATACCGGTATCGTTCATTAGTAATTTTGGTACACCGGGACTATTACCTTCTAAGGATAAATAAATGCGACGGTCTGAAATATTACCGATTTCGGATGCTGCTAAACAAGCGTAATCTAGTGCCATTGCCAAAGGCTGACCGTGAAAATTACCGCCACTTATGGTCAATTCTTCATCGATAATTACCGGGTTATCAGTTACTGAGTTTAATTCTATTTCTAGTAATTCCTTAAGGTGTAACCATGCTGTTCGCGAAGCACCATGTACTTGCGGAATGCAACGAATAGAGTAGGGGTCTTGTACTTTCTCACAATCTATATGGGCTTCCATAATTTCAGAACCCTTCAATAATCTTTTAACCCGTTTAGCTACATGTACATTTCCTTTAAAAGGGCGAAGTGCATGAAGCTCATTGTAAAAGGGTTTTACAGAACCTTGTAAACCTTCTATCATCATAGCGCCAATAACATCTGCTTGTGCTAAAATAGAATGTAATTGCGCTACTACTTTTACGGCGTGTGCCGCTATAAATTGTGTTCCGTTTATAAGAGCTAAACCTTCTTTTGGTCCAAGAGCAATTGGTTCTAATCCCGTTAATTCAAAAAGTGTTTTCGTTGTTATAGTTTCATTTTTATATTCCACTTTACCTAAACCAATAAGCGGTAAAAATAAATGGGAAAGTGGTGCTAAATCTCCCGATGCACCTACTGATCCTTGAGAGGGTACTACCGGAATAGCATCATTATCGATATGCCAAATTATTCTTTTTAAAGTGTTCAGGGCAATACCTGAATAACCTTTTGCTAACGATTGTGCTTTAAGAATGAGCATCAATTTTGCAATGTCTTTTGCTATAGGGTCACCAACGCCTACACTGTGACTTTGAAGTATATTGGTCTGTAGAATATTGGTTTCTGACTTAGAAATCTTGGTGGTACATAACGGTCCGAATCCGGTGTTTATACCATAAACAGGATGTCCTTTATCTACAATATTTTGTACAATTTTCCAGCTTTTAATTATTTTATCTTCTGTAGCTTTTGACAGTATGG